>CATLIJ010000293.1 GCA_949948825.1 uncultured Clostridiaceae bacterium | reverse complement strand
ATCAATCAGCTGATTGTAAAAATGGACCCCAGCTTCGTTCACCTTTCCTGTCCCTTCCGGCAAAAGCCTTGCCCAGGACAGAGAAAAACGATATGCCTGAAGCCCCATTTCCTTCATAATGGCAACATCTTCCCGAAACCGATGGTAATGGTCGCAGGCCACATCTCCTGTATGGCTGCCAAAAATATGTCCTTTTTCCTGACAAAACACATCCCAAATATGAAGCCCTTTTCCATCTTCCCGCGCTGCGCCCTCAATCTGATAAGAGGAGGTCGCAGCTCCCCAAACAAAATCTTTCCCAAATCCCTGATCCATCTTTTCCCTCTCCTTAAGAACAGCTCCTCATGTCAAGGAGCTGTGCAAAAAAACAATACCATAAATCATCTGTCAAATACCAAGTATACTGGCTGCCCCAATCACACTGGCTGCCCGCCCCAGAGCGGCCAGCTCCAGCTCCGGAATCTCCCCGGACTCTCCTCCAAAGCAGTTTTCCCGGATTGCTGCCCGAAGAGGTTCCAAAATGAGCCGTTCCCGCTCTCTTCCAAGACGGCTGATTCCTCCGCCCAAAAGAATCAGCTGAGGGCGGAAAATGTTTACAATGTTTACCAGTCCGGTTCCCAGCTTTTTCACATAATCATCCAGAACCTCTCTGGCCCGTTTATCCCCGGCAAGGGCCATGGCAAGAATCTCAGACAAAGACAGCGCTGCTCCAAAAACCTTTTTTGTCCGTTTTTCCAAAGCCGCTTCTGACACATAGGCTTCCAGACAGCCCTTTCTTCCACAGGTACATACTTCCCCATCTTCCACAATCACCATATGTCCCAGCTCCATGCCGCCCATGCCTCTTCCGTCATAAATCCGGCCATCTAAAATAACGCCTCCCCCCACTCCGGCTCCCAGGGTCAGCATGACCACATCCTGATAATCCCGTCCGGCTCCGACCAAAGCCTCTCCCAAAGCAGTGCAGTCCGCATCATTAGCAGCCCGCACAGGTACTGGAAGATATTCGCTTAATTTTCTTGTCAGGTCAACCTCTTTCCAGCGGATGTTGTTGGAATAGCGGACAATTCCCCTTTTCCGGTCCACGGTTCCGGCAATTCCCACACCCACACCAGTGCAGCGGTCCATGGGAATTTCCTCCTGCTCCAAAAGAGCCAGGATCTCTTTTGCCGTCCCTTCGATCATGGCATCTGCTCCCTGCTCTGCATGAGTGGCAAAGGTTTTGGCTGCCAGAATCTTCTGATGGTCGTCTACCAGGCCGATCTGCGTCTGGTCCCCTCCCATCCATACGCCCACGCGCACAGAACCAGCCTTCTCCCGAATGGTGGTAATCAACACATCGCATTTTCCTGCAATCTCATAAGCCCCGCTGCCAGCAGATAAAAAGAAGCTGTCTCCTTTTTTGTAATCCAGCTGCTCTCCCTGGCAGGTGATCTTTCCCTCCCCATCCAGGAACAAAAGGCTGACAAAAGACTGGTCTGTCACATTTCCTTCCATCCGCCCCATCATAATCCCGTCCAGATTAAGTTTATCTACAGTAAAATAATCACAATCTGCCACATGGGGATAACTGCTTTTACTCTTGAAAATCGGCACCCGGTTTGTCACAGCCAGCGCCTTCTCTATATGTAAATCCCGCTTTCTCCCATCCTTTCCCACCCGCCCGTAATCATAAACCCGGTAGGTAACATTGGAATTTTGCTGAATTTCTGCAATCAGAATGTCCTTTCCTATGGCATGAATCGTACCAGACTCAATGAAAAGCACATCCCCCTTCTGAACCGGCACTGCATGGAGCACTTCCAAAAGCGTGTCTGCCTGAATCCGCTCTGCAAACTCTTCCCGGGAAATCTCCCGCTGGAATCCATAGTACAGATAAGCATTCTCTCCGGCTTCCATCACATACCACATCTCAGTTTTACCATATTGCCCCTCATTTTGCAAGGCATAACGATTATCCGGATGAACCTGAATGGACAAATTATCCCTGGCATCAATAAATTTTGCCAGAATGGGAAAATCCCGAAAACGCCTGCAGTTTTTCCCCAGCACCTGCTTTCCTTCCTGATTGATGTACTCCTGCAATGTCTTTCCCGCATAAGGTCCATTGCCAATATAAGAAGGGCCTGCCGGATGGCAGGAAAGCTCCCAGGTCTCTGCCAGCACTTCTCCGGAATATTCCTTTCCATACTCCTCCACCAGACGATGTCCGCCCCACAGATAATCCTTACAGCTGGGTTTTAATTTCAGCATACTCATCTCTCTACCTCTTTTCTAAAACCATCTCTCTGGATGGAGCATTAGGCAATCAGCAAACAGAAACCTTTATCCCATCAGTCCCTGGACAGCCTCTCTCAGTCTTTCCAGCCTTTGTCTGGCATCTTCCCGACCGCTCCCCCTGACTCCCATATAAAATTTCACCTTTGGTTCGGTTCCCGACGGACGGACACAGCACCAGCCATCCTCCTCCAAATCAAAATACAGCACATTGGACTTGGGAAGTCCGGAAGGATGCTCCTCTTTTGCCCTGCATTCAAAAATTGTTCCCTTTTCATAATCCCGGAATTGATTGACCTTATATCCCCCAATCTGGTCAGGAGGATTTTTACGGATTTTTTCCAGAATCTCCTGGATTTTTGCTGCCCCTGTCTGGCCTTTCATGGTAATGGTGCAAAGTCCCTCCAGAAAATATCCATATTTTTCGAAAAGCCGCTCCATCTGCTGACAAAGGGTAAGTCCTTTGGATTGATAGTAAGCCGCTGCCTCACAAAGGGCCATCACAGCTACCACAGCATCCTTGTCTCTGGCATGGGTCCCCACCAGACATCCATAGCTTTCCTCATATCCGAACAAAAACTCGTGGTCCTGATTATTTTCAAAAAATTTAATCTGTTCCCCAATGTATTTAAAACCTGTAAGTGTCTCAATTCGCTCCACCCCATAGGCTCTGGTAATTTCCCTGGACATTTTCCCGGATACAATGGTCGTCACCACCGCCCCATTCTTCGGAAGCCGCCCCATGGCCTGCTTTTGAGATAAAATATACTCCAGTACAATCATTCCAGACATATTTCCGGTAAATGACTCATACTCTCCTGTCTCGCTATTTTTCGCATAAATGCCCAGACGGTCTGCGTCCGGGTCTGTGGCAAGAACAAGGTCTGCATCCACCTGCTTTGCCAGCTTCAGAGCCAAAGCAAAGGCATTGTGATCTTCCGGATTGGGATAGCTGACTGTAGGAAAATCTCCATCCGGCAGCTCCTGCTCCGGCACCACAGTAACCTGTTCAAAGCCCAGCTCCCGCAAAATACGCCGCACCGGCAGATTTCCCGTGCCATGAAGGGGCGTATAGACTATTTTAAGT
>CATLIJ010000292.1 GCA_949948825.1 uncultured Clostridiaceae bacterium | reverse complement strand
GGTTCTGCGGAATGTTCACCAGGCATTTCGGGATGGGGCAAAGCAGGTGATGGTCACAGATTTGGAGAAGGACCGCCTGCAGTCAGGAAACCAGTATGGATATTATCAGGTGGAAAAGCCGGATTCCGAGCTTTTGGGGAAAGCCATGGCGCTTTTAGAGGAAGAGGAGCAAGAGGCAGTCAGGGAGCTTTGCCGCATGACGGAAGGGCAGGACTGGTATGTAGCAGTTCAGACGGAGCATCTTCTTGCCTGTCTTTGACGGACAAGAAGAATAAATTTGCAAAAGACGGTTGACTTTGCCGGCATTTTGTAAATCAGATCAGGGAAAGCTTTGAGTATAAAAAATGTGAAGCCGGAAAGGAATGGAGGGCTTCACATTTTTATGTATGGGAATCGGATTGTTTATGCAATTTGATTCAGACGTTCTTTGACTCTTCTTAATTCGTCTTCTAATATTCCGACACGGATTATGAGTAATTCTTTTTCAGTTTCTACTTTTAATGCTTTGTTAAGCTTGATGTAGAGATTGAGATGTCCTTCTGCGAGAGATTGAATATTTCGGTCAGTAACATTATCCAGATGTATTTCAAGAGAAGTGGTTTTATTCTTTAAAAAGCTGACGTCTTCTTTTAAGATATGAATATCTTCTTTCATTGGCTGTAATTCGGTTTTCAGCTTTTGATCCAATAATTGTGACAGTGCTTGTAAATCTTCATTGGTCAGCATCATGGAAGGAATCTCCTTTCTTTAGAGGATTCATGGATACAGGTCTGGAAGAATTCCATCAAAAGAGTATAAAAAATGCGTCTGAGAGGAATCGAACCTCCGCACGTGGCTCCGGAGGCCACTGCTCTATCCACTGAGCTACAGACGCATCTCTTATATTATACACGATATTTATAAAATTGCAATAGGAAGTTTATTGATTTTCTATTATTATTTTGTTATGATAGGACAGGACACAAACGGGAGGAAATTCGGATGAAAAAGAAGTCAGGTACCTGGCTGGGAATGAGGATAAGCCGGGAACAGAAGAAAGTATTGCATATCATGATGTTTCCCATGATTGCAGTAGTATTGATTTTGATTATAAAAATTGCGGAGCGGCCGGAAAAGGAGCCTTCTCAGGAACTGGCTCTGCCTACTGTGGCGATGATGGAATCCGGAATGACAGCAGTAAATAATACGGATTCCTGGGAAGAGGAGCGTTTGCCAGAGGAGCCGGGAGATGAACCGGATGAGACAGAGGCTACGGAATCAGAGACAGAGACCGGGGCCCAGGGGCAGGATGAATTTGAGACCAGCCGTTTTCGCAGGGACAGTGTGCCGGAGATCCTCACTTTGATGGAAAGTTATTTTCAGGCAAAGGAAAAAGGGGATGCAGCGGCCATGAATCAGCTATATGGGATTACCGATGTTTCGGAAGAGGAGCTGCAGGCTCAAAGCGCCCGTATGAGGAGCAATGCCAAATATGTACAGGGTTTTGAAAATGTGGCTACTTATGTGATGGATGGGCTGGAGGAGGGTTCCTGGCTGGTGTATACAGTGGTGGATATTAACTTTTATCTGGCAAAAACCAGAGCTCCTATGATTACCTGGTGTTATGTGCAGCAGGATGGGGAGGGGAATTTCCATATTATTGACAATCAAAGGTTTTCTCCGGAAATTCAGCAGTTTATTGTGGAGGCGGGCCATTCGGAGGATGTGCGGAGGCTGGCAGTCAATGTGAACCAGCGGCTGCGGGAGGCATTAAACTCAGATGAAAAGTTAAAAAGCGTATATGGTATTTTGCGGGAAGGCTCTCCGGTTTGGGAGGATACAGGGGAGACGCAGCCAGAGATATCTGTTATTGGTACCCAGGGAGCAGAAAGCAGCTCAGAGGAGTCCGGAGCAGAAGCAGAGTAGAAAAAGAAGGTGAGAAAATGGAGGTAAAAGATTTTTATTTTGATTTGCCGCCGGAGAGGATTGCCCAGGATCCTCTGGAGGATCGGTCATCCTCCCGTCTTTTGGTGCTTGGGCGGCATACAGGGGAGATCCGGCATCAGATGTTTTCGGATATTATCGGATATCTACAGCCAGGGGACTGTCTGGTGATCAATGACACAAAAGTCATACCAGCCCGCCTTTTTGGCGTCAAGGCAGATACAGGGGCAAAGATTGAGATTCTTCTGTTAAAGAGAGAGGAAAAGGATATATGGGAGACCTTGGTGAAGCCTGGAAAGAAATGCCGTCCAGGAACCAGGATGATTTTTGGAGAGGGGCTTTTGACAGGGACGGTTCTGGAAGTGACAGAAGGCGGGAACCGCAGGATTCAGTTCCAGTATGAGGGGATCTTTGAGGAGATTTTAGACAAGCTTGGGCAGATGCCGCTGCCTCCTTATATTACTCATGAGCTGAAGGACAAGAACCGTTACCAGACCGTATATGCGACACAGGAGGGTTCATCTGCAGCGCCCACGGCAGGGCTTCATTTTACTAAGGAGCTTCTTTCACAGATTGAAAATAAGGGAGTGGAGATTGCCCGTGTGACTCTCCATGTGGGTCTTGGCACTTTTCGGCCTGTGAAGGTGTCCAATGTTTTGGAGCATCACATGCATTCGGAGTTTTACCAGGTGGAGAAGAAGGAAGCAGATAAGATTAACCGGGCAAAGCAGTCAGGGGGGAAAATCATCTGTGTGGGAACCACCAGCTGCAGAACTTTGGAGTCAGCAACCGGGGAGGACGGAGTTTTAAAGGCTGGCAGCGGGTGGACGGATATTTTTATTTATCCGGGGTACCGGTTTAAAATCATGGACAGCCTGATTACCAATTTTCATCTGCCGGAATCTACGCTGGTGATGCTGGTGTCTGCATTTGCAGGACGGGAGCAGGTGCTGAATGCCTATGAGGAGGCAATCCGGGAAAAGTACCGTTTTTTCAGCTTTGGGGATGCCATGTTTATAATTTGACACAAAATGTTACATTTGTGAAGTGGCGATAAAAGAAGCCCGGTAGGTTGAGATTACCTGCCGGGTAATTTTGTGTGCCGAGCGTGGCACTAATCTTGCTGGTGCAAGTTCAGCCACGGGTTTTTACCGCCAAGTGTAGTGAACCACAAGTTGGTATCAGTAATGGTATGGATGGAGGAAGTGGTGTAGCCTGCCACCACATCATCAAATGGTTAGATGGCGACCATAAGGACAACAAATAGCCTGGTGGGTGCTTTGTCACTGTAAAAAGAAAAGAAGAATCCTCGAACTGTGCTGCAACACGGTTCGGGGATTTGTTCTTTGTCCGGATGGACTTATCATTGCTTTTTGCCCAGCGGACAGTCCGTTGCTTTTCACGGGGTCAGGAAATGAAAGCATGACAACCAGGGGCTCTTGTGAGCCCCTCTTTTTCTAGTATGACGGGCATGCCGTCAGTCTGTGG
>CATLIJ010000291.1 GCA_949948825.1 uncultured Clostridiaceae bacterium | reverse complement strand
GAGGAGAAGCAGGATGATACAGACAACAGAGTTTTTTATTCCCGGACTTTGCGGCATGGGGCTGCATTTTCAGATGGATGGGTTCCGGCTGATTTATGTGGGGATTGCTGTGCTGATGTGGGCTGTGAGCGGTGTTTTTTCTCTGGAATATATGGCTCATTATGAGAAACGAAAACGATATTACTGGTTTTTCTGGGCAACCTTTCTTGCCACAGTGGGAGTGTTTTTGTCAGCAGATTTTTATACCACCTTTATCTTTTTTGAGATTATGTCATTTACCTCCTATGTATGGGTGGCTTTTGATGAGAGAAAGGATAGCTTAAGAGCAGCCGAGACCTATCTGGCTGTGGCGGTCATTGGCGGCATGGTCATGCTGATGGGGCTGTTTTTGCTGTATGATTTGCTGGGGACTTTAATGTTTGGGGAAATGGAAGCTGCAGCAGAGCGGATGCTTTTGGAGGATGGAAACGGAGAGGGAAGAAGGCGGCTTTTTGCGGCAGCAGGTCTTTTGCTCTTTGGTTTTGGGGCAAAGGCAGGCTGTTTTCCTCTTCATATCTGGCTTCCCAGGGCCCATCCCCAGGCTCCGGCTCCGGCCAGTGCGCTTTTGTCAGGAATTTTGACAAAAGCAGGTATATTTGGAATTATAGTGATTTCCTGCATTTTGTTTCGGAAGGACCAGGGATGGGGGATTCTGATTGCCTGCCTGGGGCTTATCACCATGTTTTTGGGAGCTGTTTTGGCGCTGTTTTCTGTGAATTTGAAACGTACCCTGGCCTGTTCCTCCATTTCCCAGATTGGTTTTATTCTGACTGGAATCGGCATGAGCTGTCTTTTGCAGGCAGCAGGAGAGGATGGGGGACTGGCAATCCGGGGAGCATTTCTTCACATGGTCAACCATTCCCTGTTTAAACTTGTCTTGTTTTTATGCGCAGCAACAGTGTACATGAAGCTTCATCAGCTGGAGTTAAATGATATCCGGGGATTTGGAAGAAAAAAACCTTTTCTCATGTTCTGTTTTCTTATGGGGGCATTGGGAATTGGCGGAATGCCCTTGTGGAGCGGATATGTAAGCAAGACGCTGCTTCATGAGAGTATTGTGGAGTACGCAGGGGCTGCGGCAGAGCTTTTGGCAGCAGGGCGGATTGGAGGCGCTGACCCTTTGCATCTGTGGATTTACGGCATTGCGTCAGGCTCTGGCTTTTGGCATGGAGCGGAGTGGGTGTTTCTGATCAGCGGCGGCATGACGGTGGCTTATATGATGAAGCTGTTTGCAGCCTTGTTTGTTGACCAGCATCCAACCAGACAGAAAGAATTTGACGCCATGGGAGAAAAGGGAGGATACATGAAAAGTTCCAGCAAAGCAGCGCTGGCCCTTCCAGCCATGCTTTTGCCCTTGTTTGGCATAATGCCTCACCAGATAATGGATGTACTTGCCCAAATGGGACAGGGATTTTTTGGATTTACAGGACACGGCCATGTGGTGCATTATTTTTCTTTCGGGAATTTAAAGGGCGGGTTCATTTCCATTGGCATTGGAATTCTGCTCTATGGGCTTGTGGTTCGAAGATGGATGATGAGAGAAGGACAGTATCTGAATCGGTGGCCAGAGTGGCTGGATTTAGAGAATCTTTTGTACCGCCCGGTTCTTCAGACTGCCTTGCCGGGAGTGTGCGGAGCAGTGTGTGGATTTGTGGACCAATATGTGGTATCTGTGCCAACAACTGTATTTTTGTCTGTGTCTTCTGTAATCTGCCGCGGTATGGACCAGATGGCGGACGGAGTGGTCCGGGCGGCGCGGGAGACTACCCATGGTCAGATTCCCAGGGCAGATGGACAGAAACGAAGACGGACGTCAGGAGGAATTTTCCATTCAGGAAAAAGGGCTGTGCGGCGGATGACAGACCGGATTGTGCGAAATGGGCGTTTGGTGGAGGAAAGCTTTTCCTTTGGACTTATGCTGTTTGCCCTTGGACTTTGTATGACCTTGGGGTATTTGATTTTTGTTTTTCTGATGAGATGAGGAATTGTCTGAACGGTTATGACTTGTGTAAACTACTTTTGGATAGTTCCCGGGGAATAGATGAGGAATCGGAGAATGGATATGGAACATTTTCCGATTCCTTTTTAAATTCTCCATAGAAATTTGCATGATTCCAAATACGTTTTGTGATTGTACAAATATGTAAAGAATGGTATAATGCCAATATATGGTTCTGTACATATCATATGTTAAGAATATATATGCGCAGGAGATACAGATCCTGCAAGGTATGGAGGATTCCCCCATCATTTGGCAAATAAGTATGTTCTTGAGGATCAATACAAAAAGGAGGTTTCACATGGAGGATTTTAAACAAATATTAAAACGGGTGAATTTTGATGGAATGATTTCCTATTTGATGTATGGCGTTAGTTCCAAAGAGAGGCCGGAAGGCACTTATGAGGAGCGGATGCAGGAAGCATACGACAAAATTTTTGATGACCTGGAGGAAAAGTTTCCTACAGCTAACCGGGAGGATGACGAGTTATATGACATTGTGCTTAAATTTGCCATGGCTCTTAGTGAGGTGTATATGGAGATGGGGGTGACGGTTGGCTTTCAGCTGTTTAAGAATTTTGAGTCCAACTGCAAAAATTTTGAAGCTCCCGGACTGGAGGCAGCCATACAAAAGAACCTGGCTGCACTCCGGGAAGCAGAAGAAGAGGACGAAGAGGATCTGTAGATCCTTTTATGCGTATGCAGACATAGGATAGAGCCGGTTTCCGGCAATGGACTGTAAAAGCTCTGCCGGACTGTTGTTTTCCAGGCTGTTTAAAAACTGACTCATATCAAACATACAACGGGTGAATTTTGCAGCTCCGGTTCCATTGCCAGAATCATAAAACGCGGAAAAGAAGCTTTCATCCATGTATTTTCGGGCGGTTTGCGTCATGGACAGCTGAAGATCTCCAGTGGATTCAAACTGTTTCATGGCATATTGGTAGATCAGGGAGGCGCTGTTGCTGTCATTGTGAAGCGCTCCGCCGGAATACTGGTTTAAAAAGGCGTCAAAAGAATCAAGGAAAAGGGAGGCTGTTTTCTCTCCTATACCAAAGGAATCTAAAGTTCGGGACATTTTCATATATCGAATGGCCATCTGAAGGCCCAGTTCATCTCCCTGCATAAGGGATAATTCTCTAGCATTCATTTTGGAGGCAGTTTTTGCCACAAACCCAGCAGCCTGTAAATCTTTCAGGCTGTATTTTTCTTGTTCTTTTTCCTGGGAAGTTTCCTTTACCTCCTCCTTTTCATGGTCAAGGAGACCATAGATTTGAAGGGCAGTATTCAGAAATTGATAGGAATAATCCTTTTCAGGGTCAAAAATTCCCATATCATTTCCATATGCTTCCAGCTCCTCCATCCTTTGATCAATTAAAGCAGGAAAGCTGTTTCCCAGATCA
>CATLIJ010000290.1 GCA_949948825.1 uncultured Clostridiaceae bacterium | reverse complement strand
AAGCGCCCATTCAGCGGAGGGAAAGCTCTGGATGGCTGGCAGTGAATGATTCCAGATATTCCTTTGAACAGCTTTTGGGAGAAAGGACATTGGAGGAGCTGGCAGACATGCCGGATTTCCGGGTGGTGAAGACCAGAGCTCGGATAGAAGGATTTCCCCAGGAAATTCTTGTAATCACAGACCGGAATGTGCAGATGTACTGGATTTATGCTGTGTTTTTTCTGGTGATATTATTGGTCTTTGTCCTGATTTGGAATCAGGTGGGGTTTATCCGGGAGATTTTTGCACAGATTCAGTCTTGCATGAAGGGGTTTGAGACTTCGGTTGCCGGGGGCTTTGAGCAGAAGCTGACCGTTCACGGGAACAATGAGATTTCCCGGATTGAGGAGGGCTTTAATGTGCAGATTGATAAGATTCAGGAGCTTCTGAACCTGTCCAAAAGACAGGTGGAGCTGGTAAAGGACAGTCAGCTGATGGCGTTACAGCATCAGATCAATCCCCATTTTCTCTATAATACTCTGGAGACATTTTCTTATTTGATGGAACGGCATGGACATTATGAGGAGGCAGATGCCATTGTGTCCTTTTCCCGTATGATGCGGTACAATACCATGAAGAACAGCAGTGGGTATGCTACCATTGGCCAGGAGCTGACCCAGGTGCAGCATTATCTGAACATACAGCGGCTGAAAAATCAGGAGCTGCATGTTCGGACTGAGATTCCAAAGGACCTGACTGACTGTGAGATTCTGCGTTTTCTGCTGCAGCCATTGATTGAAAACTGTGTTCAGCATGGATATTGGGGGAAGCCCCTGGAGATTTTACTCAAATGTCAGGCGGACGGAGATTATCTTCATTTTCAGGTCTTTGACAATGGATGCGGCATGAGCAAAGAGCGGGTGGAGGAGATTAATCGTTCTCTTTCAAAGAGCGGGGACAGGGAAAAAATCGGAATCGGTTTAAGCAATATTAATGACCGCCTGTGTCTGTTTTATTCTGAGGAGTGCAGGCTTCATGTGGAAAGCGAGGAGGGACATTGGACCAGAATCCGTTTTTCAGTTCCTTTTCGCTTTTCCGGAGGAGATCCAGGGGGCCGGCTGATGGGGGGAGGAAAAGAAGCGTGAAGTACAGGATTTTAATTGTGGATGACGAGAAGTGCGTCACAGAAGGGATTGTTTTGAAATTCAGACGGATGAAGCATGCAAAAAGCTATGAGGCGGTTTTATGTGACAGCGGAAACAAGGCCATGGCTCTGGTCCGGGAGATGGCTTTTGACATGATAATCACAGATATCCGCATGCCTTTTATGTCCGGAATCCAGCTGATCCGGGAGCTTCGGGAGGCAGGGTTTGACAAACCGGTTCTGGTGCTGAGCGGGTATAATGACTTTGAATATGTAAGAGATGCCTTCTTAAGCGGAGCCAATGACTATATGTTAAAGCCAGTGGCCATACAGGAGCTGGAAAAAAAGCTGGATCAGTATCTTTTAAAGGGAGACAAAGAGGAAGCTCTGCCAGAGGAAAGCGCTCCATCTGAAAATCATGGAAATGGGGAAGAGGGCGGGAGTCTGACAGTTCAGGACAGAAGCATTGTCTATGCCATCCGGTATATTTATGATCATTATAAAGACAAATCTCTTACCATGGAGGATGTGGCAAAGCATGTATCCTTTAGCTACGGACATTTCAGCAACCTGTTCCGGAAAGAGACCGGAATGACATTTCCTTCCTTTTTGAGAAAGGTAAGGGTAGAAAAGGCAATGGAATTATTGGAGGACCCTTATCTGAAAATATCAGATATCTGCTATCAGGTGGGATATAAATATCCCCAGCAGTTTTCCAATGAATTTAAGCGAATGACAGGGGTTTATCCGTCCCAGTATATTAAGAAGAAAAATGAGGAGAACATACAATGATAAAACCAGTATTAGTGATTATGGCAGCAGGCATGGGAAGCAGATACGGTGGTTTAAAGCAGATTGACCCCATTGATGAGCATGGATGCAAGATCATTGACTATTCCATCTTTGATGCAATACAGGCAGGGTTTGAGAAGGTGGTATTTATCATAAAAAAGGCGATTGAAGAGGAATTCCGGCAGCAGATCGGGGACCGGATCAAAGAGCAGATTCCCGTGGAATATGTGTATCAGGAGCTGGATAAGCTTCCGGAGGGAACTGCAGTTCCGGAAGGAAGACAAAAGCCCTGGGGCACTGGACATGCCATTCTTTGCTGCAGAGAGGTGGTACACGGACCTTTTGCTGTGATTAATGCAGATGATTTTTACGGAAGATCTGCTTATGAGAAGATGTTTCAATTTCTTTGTGAAAAACAGGAATCTTCCAGGCAGCACTATGCCATGGTGGGATACAAGCTTTACAATACCCTGACGGAAAACGGCCATGTAGCCAGAGGAGTCTGTGCCATTGACCAGGAGGGAGGCCTGAAGGAGATTACTGAGCATACCTGTATTGAGAAGCACAAAGACACAGCGGAGTACACAGAGGATGGAGGAAAAACATGGAATCCTTTGGGGGAGAATACCGTTGTATCTATGAATCTGTGGGGGTTTACAGAGGGGATTTTTGATGAGCTGGAGCAGTCCTTTTCTGTTTTTTTAAAAACAGAAGCCAGAGAGAATCCTGCGAAAAGTGAGTTTTTCCTGCCCTTTGTAGTGGACCGGATGATCCGTGAAAACAAGGCCCAGGTAACAGTCCTGAAAAGCGGGGACAAATGGTATGGGGTCACTTACAAGGAGGACAAAGAAGTCATTGTAAATGCTGTGAGACAGATGAGAAGGCAGGGAATCTATCCGGAGTGTCTGTGGGAGAGAAAATAGAGAGCTGCCAGCGTTTTGTAAAGAGAGCATGTAAGGAAAGAGGAAAAAAATGAGCGATTCAATCAGAGAAAAAGCCATAAAGGCAGCAGAACATTTTCAGTTTCAGGGAACAATAGGGGAATGTGAACGGTACGGCAACGGCCATATTAATGATACCTTTCGGATTCAGTGCCAGGATGAGAGGGGCAGCTGTCCATACATTCTTCAGCGGGTGAACCGGAACGTATTTCAGAATCCTGCAGGTCTGATGAACAATATAGACCATGTTACCAAATTCCTCAGAGAAAAAATAGTCCGCCAGGGGGGAGACCCTCTTCGGGAAACCTTAAATCTGGTGCCAGCCAGTGACGGAACGATTTGTTACATAAGTGAAGAGGGAGATTACTGGCGGGCATATTTGTTTATTGAAGGAGCTACAAGCTTTGACGCAGTGAAATCTCCGGAGGATTTTTATGAGAGCGGAAAGGCATTTGGACACTTTCAGGGGATGCTGGCAGATTATCCGGCATCAGAGCTGTGTGAGGTAATCCCAGGCTTTCACAATACGCCGGCCCGTTTTAAGGCTTTCCGGCAGGCGGCAGAGGCAGATGCCTTTGGGCGGGCAGCTGAATGCAGAGAGGAAATCAGCTGGAT
>CATLIJ010000289.1 GCA_949948825.1 uncultured Clostridiaceae bacterium | reverse complement strand
CAGTGGCCAGAAAACCGGAAGGTCAGGTGAAGAGTCGATGGGGAGAAAGCCGGAAGGTTGGGTGAAGAAGCGATGAACAGAAGCGGGAAAAGCAGGCGATAAGATAAAGGGCTGAAACGGAAAATCAAAGAAAGGTTTGTATGGGAGGAATATGAGTAAGACATTGTTTATCACAGGAACCGGTACAGATGTGGGAAAGACTTATGTGGCTGGTTTGATTTTGAAGAAGCTGAAGGAGAGCGGTTTGTCTGCCGGATACTATAAGGCGGCTATGAGTGGCAATGAACGGAGGGCTGACGGGAGCCTGATTCCCGGGGACGCTGATTTTGTGAAAAGGATTTCCGGAATTTCCCAGTCCCTCCATGAAATGTGTCCTTATATTTATGAGGCAGCAGTGTCTCCTCACCTGGCTTCCCGAATGGAGGGAAATCCAGTGAAAATGGAATATGTCCGGCAGGGCTTTCGTGATGTATGCGGTAAATATGATTATGTCACAGTGGAAGGGTCTGGAGGAATCCTTTGTCCGATTTGCATGGATGGGGAGGAAATCTGGCAGGAGGATATTGTGAGGGACTGCGGCCTGGGATGTGTGCTGGTGGCAGATGCAGGGCTTGGAACCATCAACCAGGCAGGGCTCACTGCATTTTATATGAAAAAAAGGAACATTCCCCTGCGGGGAATTATTTTCAATCATTTTCAGCCGGGAAACCGGCTTCATGAGGACAATCGGAGCATGTGTGAATATGTGACTGGCGTGAAGGTGATTGCCTGTGTGAAGGAAGGGGACAGATCGTTAAATATTTCCCCGGAGTTTTTAACGTCTTTGTATGAGGAGGATGCGTCATGATCTGGTTTCCCTATGAACAGATGAAAACAAGGAAAGAGCCGTGGAAAATCCTGGATGCAGAGGGGGTCTACCTGTATACAAAGGAACAGAAGCTTATTGACTCAGTTTCCTCCTGGTGGAGTGTGATTCATGGGTACAAGCATCCGGAGCTGAATGAGGCGATTATTTCTCAGGTGAAGAAATTCTCCCATGTCATGTTAGGCGGGCTGACCCATGAGTCGGTGGAGAAGCTTTCTGACAAGCTTCAGAGCTGGCTGCCAGGAGATCTGGACTATTGCTTTTTTTCAGATTCCGGCAGTGTGGCAGTGGAGGTGGCGCTGAAAATGGCTCTTCAGTATTACATGAACCAGGGAGAGACAAAGCGCACCAAAATTCTTTCCCTGGAGCATTCCTATCATGGAGATACCTTTAAAACCATGGAGGCAGGAGATGATGAGGATTATCATTTTGTATTGAATGCCTATGGTCCCAGTCCCTACGTGATTCACATTCCTACGGAAATACCGGCATTGGAGGAGGCGTTTTTGAAATATCATCAGGAGCTGAACTGTTTTCTGGTGGAGCCTCTCCTGCAGGGCGCCGGAGGAATGCGGATGTATGATGTGGCATTTTTAGAGAGAGCCAGACAGCTGTGTGATCAATACGGCGTGCTTCTGGTGTTTGATGAGGTGGCCACAGGCTTTGGCCGTACTGGCAACCGATTTGTGGCGGATCTGGTGCTGCCGGATATTCTGGTTTTAGGAAAGGCTCTCACCGGCGGATATATGGGACATGCGGTTACTGTGGCAAATAAGAAGGTTTTTGAGGGCTTTTATGACGACAATCCGGAGCATGCCCTGATGCATGGGCCTACCTTTATGGGAAATGCTCTGGCATGCAGTGTGGCATTAAAATCCATTGAGATTTTTGAAAAACAGGATTATATGTCAAAAATCCGCAGGATTGAAGCCATCACCCGGCGGGAGATGGAGGGGTTTTCCGATCCCCGTATCCAGGAGGTCCGGATGATGGGCGGCTGCGTCTGTGTGGAGGTGAAGGATGCCTCTGACCTTAAGGGATATCAGCAGTTTGCCTATGAGAGAGGCGTATTCAGCCGACCGTTTCTCAATTGTCTGTATGCCATGGTTCCCTATGTGATTCAGGAGGAAGAGCTTATTAAGGTGCTGGAGACCATGAAGGAGTGGTTTGGAAGGTGAGGAGCAGGGAAATGGAAAAGGCGCTATGTACCTTGCCGGAGCATAGCGCCTTTTCCTGCCGCGTGGACTTTTCCCTGCTACGTGAACGGTAACATCTTACATCAAAAAGATAAACTACAATCTAAGTTCTGAAAAATCAATCCACAAATCATCATAAATATTAACCTTGATTTTATCCTGGAAGGTGTAAGGAGTCGTTTCAAACCTGGTTTCTTCCAGATGATATACATAGATCCATTTTTTCATAGGATCTACAATCCAATATTCTTTTACTCCGGCATCCATATAAAGATTCAGCTTGCGCACATAGTCATTGCTGGAAGTGGATGGAGAAATGATTTCCACAATCCAATCCGGTGCTCCGGTGCAGCCGCGGTCCGTCAGCTTGCTGGAATCGCAGATAACCGAAATATCAGGTTCCACCACAGTCTTGTCATTGTCTTTAAACAATTTTACTGCAAAGGGAGCAGGATATACTTTGCAGTCACCACCTTTGGAGCGGAGAAAAATATTTATTTCCGTATTGATAAAGTTCAATATTTCCTGGTGTATTCTGTCAGGAGCTGACATATAATAAATTTGGCCATGGATAAGTTCTGCTCTGATATTTTCTGGTAAATTATAATAATCTTTTTCGGAACAGATAGTTTTATAGGCGGATTTTTCTGGCATGGCAATCCCTTCTTCCTTTTTCTGATTGACTGAAGCAGTATAATATAAAAATTTTTATTTTATGATATTCCGATTTTACCATAAATTTTGATTTGCGTAAACAGAAAACCCAAACGAATCATTACTTCCAAATTGGCAATTAAGGTGTATAATAGTAGAAAAAGACAAGGAGCAGTTGCCATGGAATCCAGGTGACTTTTCCAGATGGTGAAGCCGGAGGACAGTGCCGAAAACACGCCAGAGGCTTGCAGCTGCTTTGCAGATTCTGCTTCCGGACGTTGATTTTTTGAAATCCCTTTATGCTTATGATGAGCTGATGTCAGAAAAGAGAATGGAAGGTCTGTGTTATGCCTATGAGATGAAAATAAAGCTTCTGGATGCATTTCAACATGGAGCTGATCTGAAAAAGATGGCATTTCAAAGCCAAACAACCCCTGTTGAGATGCTGTTGTAAATGATTTCCCCAATGGGACCGCGGATGATGGAAGGATTGATAGCAGGAAAATGAAAGAACAGATTTTAAAGTTAATCCAGGGAGAGGACAGAAGGAATCCGCTGACGGATGAGGAGATTGCTGCTTACCTGGGAGTGAACCGAAAGACGATTACATTAAACCGGCAGGAGGCAGGAATTGCTGATTCCAGGGAGAGAAAGAAGCCTGTGTTAAAGGCCAGACTTCAGGAAATGATGGAACAGGCTCCATCTGTGTCAGAGCGGGAGCTGACCAGACGTCTGGAGGAGGAAGGCTTTGTTGTGGGCAAGTACGTGGTTGGCAAGCTGGCGGAGGAGATCCGCAAAGAAGCTTTCTC
>CATLIJ010000288.1 GCA_949948825.1 uncultured Clostridiaceae bacterium | reverse complement strand
TTCGTCTTCGACGAACAAGAAGCATCAGGCGTTCGCCTGATGTGGAATCCGGCATAAAGTTGGGCTTACAAGCAAGCTTGACACCCAACTTTATGCCGGATTCCCCGCCCTGCGAATTGCAGCCTCAAATTGACTTTTTAATCGTTCTGTCCTATACTGAAAAAGAAGGGAGGATTGCCTGTGGAACCATTACAGATTGCATTGTGCGAAGATCATCCGGCAGAGCAGCAGCTTCTGCTTTCCAGAATCCAGGTCTGTCCGATTCCTGCGGAGGTTTTTACCTATGAAAACGCGGAAACATTTCTTGGCCAATATCAAACCGGCCGGTATGACCTTATTTTAATGGATATTTACCTGGATGGCATCTCTGGCGTGGAGGCAGTGCGCCGCATTCGGGAAAAAGAAGAAGACCTGCCCATTGCCTTTACCACTGCCAGCAAGGACCATGCTCTGGACGGCTACCGTCTGAACGTGGTTCGGTATCTGGAAAAACCAGTGTCTCAAAGGGCAGTGAATGAGCTGCTTTCTCTTATATGGGAAAAAAAGCAGGACCAGCCAGAGGAAATCACGGTCTTCCTTCAGAGAAAGCCTTTTTCCATTTCCGTCCGCCAGCTGCTCTATATTGAACAAAACGCCCACTACCTGATTTTTCATTTCACAGGAAATAAAACCATGTGTACAAAAGGAAGACTGGACGAGCTGGCTCCCCAGCTGGAGGAATTCCCCTTTTTCCGCTGTCACAAAAGCTTCCTTGCCAATCTGTCCTTTGTGACTGGCATAAACCGGGAGCTTATGTTATTTTCCATGAAGGAGGGAAACGCTGTGTACATACGCCGGGAAAATTTCAGGAAAGCCAAAGATGCCTGGGAAAGCTGGCTGTTTTCCAGAGCCCGGAAAGGCGGAATAAAAGATGATTAAATACAGACTTTTTTTCCTGATTGGAATTCTTCTTGTTCTTTTGTTTGGTTCGACAATGTTGTTTTGTCTGGATCTCTCAGGAACAAATTCCACCCAGTCCATCTCCCAATGGGAATTTGACGGGCAGGCAATCTCCCTTCCAAGGACCCTTTCCCGCCTTGCCCCGCGCTCATCCATAACCCTGACAGCCCGGATTCTTCCGGAAGACGGAGATTACCTCTATCTGAAAACCGTATACATGCCATTAAAGGTCTATGCGGACGGACAGCTAATCTACGAATATGGACAAATCGGCTCCTATCCGGCATTTTTGCTGGACCCGCCTACAGCAGTCGCCCTGATTGCCCTACCCCACACAGGAAGACCTGTGACATTGGAAATGGAATATTTATTTCCCACTCAAAGAAGAACAGCCACCCTCCACCCGGTTCTCATGGGAACCTCCGGAGAAATATTTGTTCAGCTCCTTTCCCAAATGGGATTTTCCCTGTTTTTTTCCATTGTTCTCATAACCATGGGAATCCTGTTAAGCCTGGTGGCTCCGATTCTGATACGGGTGGAAAAATCCGGAATCTCCTTTTTCTGGCTGGGCCTTTTTTCCTTCTGCGTTGGCATATGGGTCCTTGGAGAATGCAACCTTACTGGCATTTTCATCAAAAACCCGCCGATTTTATATTTGATGGCATTTACCGGCCTGTTTACGTTTGTTGTCCCGTTGATCCGATTTGGCCTGATTGTCATAAATTTTCATGAAAGCAAACTGCTTTTGTGGAACTGCTTTATTGTGGAAACCGCAGTTTCCGGAGCATTGCTTTTACAGCTTTTGGGAATTATGGCCTTATCCAGATCCATGTATCTTTTTCATGTGCTTGTGCCTATGTCCCTTGCCCTTTTCAGCGGATGTATTCTCTTTGAGAGCATCCGGTACCAAAACCCCATGGCCCGCCGTTTTTTCCTTCCCATGTCAGTATTGGGAGTGGCGGCCTTTCTGGAGGTAAACAATTACTATCTGTTCCACCTGCCTGTACAGAAATCCTTTTTCTTCCAGCTCGGAGTCCTGGTTTTTATTGTAATGGTCAGTGTCATCTGTGGATATTTTATACAGGATATGTTTGTTTTGAAGCTGCAGAACCAACAGCTGGCATATGAAATATCTCTGATGGAAAAACAGATTGAGGTTCAGACAGAACGATATCAGCTATTTGCCGAAACCTCCGCCCGAATCCGGCAGCAGCGCCATGACCTGCGGCATCACATCGCTGTAATCCGGGATTATCTCCACAATCAGGAGTGCAGTCAGCTGACTGCTTATCTGGACAAGCTGTATGCAGATATTCCGGAAAATACCAGTCCGGCTTTGTGCGAAAATCAGGCAGTCAATGCCATTGCCCTCCATTATCAGGCCATGGCCCGCAAGGCTGGCATTGACTCCTGCTCCATTTGTCTGGACATTCCAAAAAATGTGGGAGAAATCTCTGACAATGAGCTCTGTGTGATTGTGGGAAATCTTTTGGAAAATGCCATCGCTGCCTGTGAAAAAGCAGATTCACCCTTTATCCGTATGAAAAGCCGGCTGGCAGACCAGATTCTCACCATCACCATGGACAATTCATGCGGACCTGTGGAAAAGCTTTCAGACGGAAGCTTCCGTTCTTCCAAAAAGGAAGGGGGAATCGGGCTGATTTCCGTCCGTTCCGTAGCCAAACGGCATAATGGCAACAGCCGCTTTGAGACACAGGACGGGGTGTTTTATTCTTCTGTGTATCTTCATCTTTTTAAGAACTCCCAGGGGATAAGCTGAAAAAGCTTTATCCCTTCTGGCCGCCCTGCCCCTTTTTTCCTTCCTTCACTGCCCCGTAAGCAATCAGGCCGATTCCTGCTGCCAGCAGATACACCCACCAGGATATGCTGAACCAAAAGCCCTTTGTCATATACAATGCCACAGATACCAGAACAGCTGCCCCCATCCTTACAGAAAACCTCCTTCTTTTTGTCAGCCCCCATAAAAGGATTCCCATGGAAATACCCTCCAGAATCAGGGCATTGGCCACATCTCCGGATATCCAGGCATCCACGCAGAGAACCAGCATGCAGAAAATATATCCTGCCTTTTGTATCCCCTCCGGAATCTTCCCCTTATCCAGGAAATTTCTTTTTTCGCGCTTCTGTTCCAGGCAATTTTCTTTTTCCCACTTCTGCTCCTGGCAGTCTCCCCTTTCGTGCTTCTGTTCCAAGCAATTTTCCTTTTCCCACTTCATCCCCAGGCAATCTCCCCTTTCCCACTTCACCCAGTCAAGTCCTTTTAAGTACAGAGCTGCTGGAAGGAGCCAAAGCTCCAGCTTTAGCAACTGCGGAAATTCCACAAAGGGCTGGCTCCAATAAGCAAATACAAGCATCAATCCAGCTGCTGCCCCTGCCAGGGCCTTCCACTCATCCACTGCTCTGTACTGAAGAAAATACAAAGACAATAAAATCCAGTACCCAAACCGCCAATAAGAGGAGATATGAGCCATTGCCATAGGCGCCAGCAAAACCGCTGCCAGAACATGATACCAGTCCACCCGCCAGACAGATGATTCCTCTGAATCTGTCTCCACGATTTTACCATAAGCTCTTGCCAAAA
>CATLIJ010000287.1 GCA_949948825.1 uncultured Clostridiaceae bacterium | reverse complement strand
CTTTAAAATTTCCTCCAGCCCGGTGATTTCCTCTCCCCAGAAATTGTCCATTTTGAGCCAGCGCAGCCCGGAGAGGTTTCCCAGCACAGACACATCCACAGGAGTCTGGTATCCGTGTATGGACATGTGAAGGTCTAAAACTTTTAAGGTATCAAGGGCAGACAGCTCCTGGAGTCCCTCCTGTTCTTTGATGGCAATGGTCAGTTCCTCCACGCCTTTTAGCAGGGGGATCTCTTCTGGAAGAATGTATTCTCCGTCCAGAAAATGAACCCGTTTCAGGTTAGGAAGGGATTCCAGTATGGAAAGACTGGCTTCCTCTCCTGTGTAAATGGACAGCTCCTCCAATGTCTGGAGATTTTCCAGGAAACTACAGTCTTCAAGAGGAACATGGTCTAAATACAGGCTGGTCAGGTTGGGCAGCTTTTTTAAGTTGTCCAGTCCGGTGTAAGCGTCTCCGCACCGAAGCCGCAGGGTTTTCAGCTTTTGGCATTGTTCGATTCCGTCAAGATTCATGGACTGGCTGGATAAGTTGGTGTCTACCTCCAGCTCCTCCAGATTTTTATACTGTTCAATTCCTTCTAAACTGGTTCCCATAAGGCCGATGTGCATCACCTTAATCTGCTCCGGATTCAGCACATTGGAAATGGTGGGCAGCTTGTCATCTGTATCAATATAGCGGATAGGAGCATCCGGAGAGAATTTCAGCAGGGAGAGCCAGACCGTGTCTGTAGTGTCAATGCGGGTCAGGCCAGTGAACATGGTATAATCCGAAGGCCAGCTGACCTGCTTGGAGCGGTATGACCAAGTTTTTACTGTTTCCTGAAATGCCTCCTCACTTGGACAAGCTTCATAATCTGTAAAGCTGTAGGAAATCACATTGAACATCTCGCCGTTTTCCCGCTCATAGGCACAGCGGAGATATTTTACAGAGGCAAATTCTTCTGGTGTGATTTCCTTAAATTCCTTTCCGAAAAAATCTTTGCAGAAAATCACCAGCAGCTGTCCCTTTTCATCCACAGGCAAATCCGCGTCGGATTTGGAGAAAAGGGATTTTCTCGCTGCAATGTTAAAGCCGAAAATAATCAGGGCAATCAAAGAAGCCACAATCAAAAATACAATGAGCACCTTTTTGGTGCTGCTGACAGCCTCATACATCTCGTCGCTGCCGCTGTAATCCACCTGGATGTGGACCATGGTTCCCTTGGCTTCATCAATGAGATATTTCTGGCCGCAGTAAGGGCAGAATGCGTGAGTCCGGTCCGTAAGCTCAAGAGAAGCGCCGCAGTTCTTGCACTCCATCCGCAAAAGCTCTGGTTTTTCGTTTTGGTTGGAGGTACGAATCACATAAGGGTTTTTGTTTTCTTCAGCTTTGCCCCTTCTTTTGTTGTCCATTTTCAAGATAATTCCTTTCTGAATGGTTGATTTACTTTCTTTCCAAGACAATCTGTCCATCATAAGTCTGTTCCCATTGGGACCACTGGTCATTGGAAATGTACCATGCAGCAGTTCCTTCTATATAAAAGCGCTTCAGGGACGGCAGGGTGAGAAACTGTTCAATAGTTTCACTGGCTTTGTCCTCTTCCAGACGGACGTAACACAGATTTAACTCCTCCAGACCGGACAGCGGGTGAAACAGGTTCTTGTCAGGAATCGTGGCATTTTCTAATGTGAATCGTTTGATCCCTTTCAGATTGTCCAGGAAAGAGAAATCTTTCAGGCCGTCTGCACCAAGGATTGCCACTTCCTCCAAAGTATCCGGGTTGATCCGGGTGAAAAACTGGGGGGTTCCGTATCGGGACAGGCCATCCAAACAGTAAATGCAGCGCAGCTTATTTTCTTCTGGAAGCACGTAGTTTTCCCAGGCCTCTGTATATAGCTCCAGCCGGGTCAGGCCAGTAAAATATTCAATGTTTGAGGGGGAAAAGTCACTTTTGGACCCTTGAATGGTAATGATGGAAAGGGTTTTTTCGTATTGCTCCCTGTTTTCATAGTCATAGTAATCCTCATAGCTGTAGGTAAAACGATAACCCTTGTCCAGTTCAATTTTCAAATATTTGATTCTGGCCAGATCTTCTTTGGAGATTTCTGCCGCTGGTTTCTGGTAAGCTTCCATCAGAAAATCCCGGAATACGACACAAAAGCGGCTGGCAGAGACAACCAGCCTTTCCGTATAAAACTGATATCCAACCACAGCCACAGCAGAGATGGCCATGACCACAGCCGCACAGATCAGAATGATTTTTCCGGCTGACAGCTGAACCGATACTTTGTGGATTTTGTCTGCAGAGATATAGTATTTTTGTCCGCAGGAAGCACACTGATAAATATAGGAGCTTTTTCGTTCCAGCCGGCCCCCGCAGGATTCGCAGGTATCTGTTTTTAAGGTCATAAGGATTCCTCCAGCCTTTTTTTCATGGTTTGGTAATATTCCGGATTGATTTCAAAGCCTATGTAATGCCGGTTCAGATTTTTGGCGGCAACCAAAGTGGTTCCGCATCCGCAAAAGGGGTCCAGAACCACCTGTCCTTCTATGGTGACAAAGGAAATGAGAATTTCCATCAGCTTTACTGCTTTTTGGGCTGGATGCAGCCCACGGTCCGACTTTTTGGCATGTATTTTCAGAATATTGGAGCATATCTCCAGTCCGGTGTTCTGGTCTGTCATTTCCTTCAGTTTTTTCTCATTGTAAGCACCCACGCCGTATTGCAGAATATTGTCAGTCAAAGTGCTGCCCTGGGGATATGGCTTCATAAACCACAGAATCGGTTCAAAAAGCGGACGGAGATTGCCTACCTTCCAGCCTTCCCATTGTCTGCTGTTTTCTTCGTCCCTGCGCCGGTCAAAAACACAGCTTACCCTTTGGGCGCGGTAAGCGGCAGAATCCTTTTCCCAGGCAATCATATCCTTAAAGATAAATCCGGCATCTTCCATGGCGCAGATGCACCGGTGGGCCAGACGCCTGCCGGCAAATATGAAGCAGCTGGCTCCTGGCTTCAGCACCCGGAACCAGTCATCAGTCCAGGTGCAACACCATTCATAATATTCCATGGGGATATTTTTATCAGCCTGGGACCAGCCATTTAAAGGCTTTCCTCTTGTCTTGAAAACCGTTCCGATTCTCTCCTGCGCCGGACTGCTTCCCAGCAATGCGTGGTTTGTGTTGTTGTGAAGCACATCCCACTTGCCATAATTGATTCCATAGGGAATATCCGACAGAATTAGATGGATGGATTCTTCCTTCACTGTTTTCATCAGCTGAATCGAGTCCCCAAGTTCCGCTCTGTTCATAAAAACCACCTCTGCCCAAAGTATACCATAAAAGGGGCAAAAGGCGCTATTACTTTTTTGCTTTTTCGGCAAATTCCGCTGGAATCGGCTGCTGTTCAGACGGCTGGATGACCTTTGTGATTTTTATGGATTTTTGAAAGATTTGCGTTTTTGAAAAAAATCCGTTATACTGAAGATAAGGAAAACATGTAGGGAAAGTGGATTGGTCTGTGAACGGTAACGGAAAATAGAAGAAGCTATGAGAGGAAAGGAGTGCAGTCAATGGGTGTACAGAC
>CATLIJ010000286.1 GCA_949948825.1 uncultured Clostridiaceae bacterium | reverse complement strand
TCATGCGTCCTGCCACCAAGTATGTGGGCGGTGAAAACCAGGAATATGTGTCAATGGAGGACAGATAAGGATGAGTGATACAATCACAGTGTTTAAGGGGGATGGAATCGGCCCGGAGATTACGGATGCAGTGCTTCAGATTCTGGACGCGGCGGGAGCTTGCCTTACCTATGAGATTTTTTCTGTAGGAGAGGCGGAATATGAGGCTCATGGAGAACTGATTCCCCAGGAAGGTTTTGCTTCCTTTGAAAAGAACAAGATATTGTTAAAATCTCCCATTACCACTCCTGTTGGAAAGGGCTTCCGTTCTCTGAATGTGATGATGCGCAAAAAGTATGATCTTTACGCCAACATCCGTCCGGCCAGATCCAACAGCGCGGTAAAGACTCCCTTTGACCAGGTGGATATTGTCATGTTCCGGGAGAATACAGAGGATCTCTATGCCGGGGTGGAGGAGATGGTGGATGAAAATACAGCCCACTCCATAAAGATTATTACCCGGAAATGCAGCGAAAGAATCGTAAGGGACGCCTTTACATATGCAGTGCGCCAGGGCCGTAAAAAAGTTACCTGTGTTCACAAAGCCAATATTATGAAATTGTCTGACGGACTTTTCCGGGATGTGTTTTATGAGGTGAGCAAAGAATTTCCTCAGATTGAGGCGGAGGATAAGATTGTTGACAATGTGGCCATGCAGCTTGTGATGAAGCCACAGCAGTTTGATGTGATGGTAACGGAGAATCTTTACGGAGATATTTTATCAGATCTGACCAGCGGCCTTATCGGGGGCCTGGGGCTTCTTCCTTCCAGCAATTTAGGAAGCGGCTATGCCATGTTTGAGGCAGTACACGGAAGCGCCCCGGATATTGCAGGCAAGGGTATTGCAAACCCCACGGCTTTTCTGTGGTCTGCCTGCATGATGCTGGAGCATATGGGGAAAACAGACTGTGCAGCCCGGATTCGGAGAGCAGTGGATCAGGTTCTGGCAGAGGGAACGGTGAAGACCCCGGATTTGGGAGGAACAGCCACCACAGCAGAGTATCAGAAGGCAATTATAGAACATCTGTAAAAAGGTGGATAAAGGGCAAAGGAAGGGGCAGGTAGATATACCTGCCCCTGTTTAAAATACCAGCTCTGCATTGCGGATGTCAAAAAATGGAATGGCCGGGACCATGGATAAGGAGAGGAGAGCAAATGGAGCAAAAGAAAATCCCTGGGGGAGAGGCAGCGTTAAAGCCGCCGGTGGAGGCGCGTTATAAAAAGGAGCTGGAGGCATTGGCAGCTTTGGATGCAGGGCCAAGGCCAGCCAACTGGAGGCTGTCGCCAAAGGCAGTGAGGACTTTTATTCTTGGAAGCAGAAAGCCGGTGAGCTGGAACGGGGAAGAGCTTGTGATCCGGAAAAAATATTTGGGAAACGATGCCCTGGTGGAGCGGTGCATTATCACCCTTGCCGGAAACCGGGGGCTGATGCTGGTGGGGGAGCCGGGGACAGCAAAGACCATGCTGTCAGAGCTGCTTTCTGCTGCCATCAGCGGCAACAGCACCAATACCATCCAGGGGACTGCAGGCACCACGGAGGATATGATCAAGTACAGCTGGAATTATGCCCTTTTGCTGGCAAAGGGTCCGGTGCGGGAGGCTTTGGTGCCGTCTCCTCTCTATGTGGGCATGGAGCAGGGGATTCTGACCCGGTTTGAGGAGATTACCCGTACTCCGGCAGAGATTCAGGACAGTCTGATCAGTGTGTTAAGCGACAAGGTTCTGAATGTGCCTGAGCTTGGGGAGGAGGGGCTTTTATTTGCCAAGCCTGGTTTTAATGTAATCGGCACAGCCAATACCAGGGATAAAGGGGTAAATGAGATGAGCAGCGCCTTAAAGCGCCGGTTTAATTTTGAGACTGTGATGCCGGTGAGGGATGTGGCCATGGAAAAGGAGATCATTGTCCATGAGGTGGAGTCTCTGGCATTGGAAAGCGGAATTTCCATGCCAGTGGAGGAGGATGTGGCAGAGCTTTTGGCCTCCACTTACCATGAACTGAGGGAAGGTGTGTCTTCCCTGGGGCACAGAATCGACCGGCCTGCGGCTGTGATGAGCACAGCGGAGGCAGTCTCAGTTTATTTCCAGACCATGATGACTGCTTATTATTATGGGGATTCTCATATGGACATGGGATGTCTGGTGGAAAATCTGGTGGGTGCAATTCAGAAGGAAAACGGAGAGGATCTGGAAAAGCTGCGCCTCTATTCAGATCCTATGGTTTCTTTAGGCAAGGTGTATCAGCTGGAAAAAGCCATGGAGGAGGCACTGTCCCGCCATGTGTGGCTGCGCTCCGGCGGGTATCTGGTAATCGACCCCACAGAATCCATGACCGTTATCGATGTAAATACGGGAAAATATACAGGCAGGAAGAATCTTCACGACACCATTATGAAGATCAACCTAGAGGCGGCAGGGGAAATCAGCCGCCAGCTAAGGCTTCGAAACCTATCTGGCATAATCGTGGTTGATTTTATCGATATGGAATCAGAGGAGGACAAAAAGCTTCTGTTAAAGACGCTGTCCGCCTACTGTCTGGCAGACCCGGTAAAGACAACCGTGGTTGATATCACCAAGCTAAATCTGGTGGAAATTACAAGGAAGAAAATTCGCAGACCTTTATACGAACAGGCTGGAAAAAGGAGATAACATGAAGATAATCATTGTGGGGTGCGGGAAAGTAGGCGTTACCATCGCCGGGGAACTGAATGAGGAGGGGCATGAGATCACCGTCATCGATCAGGATGAAGAAGCCATAAAAAATGTAACCGGAAGCTTTGACGTCATAGGCATAAAGGGCAACGGGGCCATCTACAATGTGCAGGTGGAAGCCGGCATCGCGGAGGCGGATCTTCTGATTGCCACCACCAACTCGGACGAACTGAATATTCTCTGCTGCCTTATTGCCAAAAAGGCCGGCGACTGCCACACCATTGCCAGAATCCGGAATCCAGAGTATTCAGAGGAGGTGAATTATATCCGGGAGGAGCTGAATCTGTCTCTGGCGATCAATCCGGAGCTGGCAACGGCCAGAGAGATTGCCCGCCTGCTGAAATTTCCCTCTGCCATTAAAATCGATA
The DNA here is from genome assembly GCA_949948825.1 of uncultured Clostridiaceae bacterium. GTDB lineage: Bacteria > Bacillota > Clostridia > Lachnospirales > Lachnospiraceae > Brotaphodocola. The sequence goes on along the minus strand of CATLIJ010000286.1, from coordinate 461 downwards.
CCTTTGCCAAAGGCAGGGTGGAGATTATGAAATTTCAGATTCCCGATGATTCCGTGCTTCACGGCATAAAGGTGTATGAGATCGCCCAGAAGACCCACAGCAATGTACTTGTGTGCGCCGTGGAGCGGGGGGATGATGTGCTGATTCCCAACGGTATGTTTGAACTGTCTGCAAAGGATAAAATATCCTTCATCGGTTCTCAGACAGAGTCCTCCAAGTTTTTCCGCGCAGCAGGGGTTAAAAACAACAGTGCCAAGTCCGTTATGATGATAGGCGGGGGAAAGATCACCTATTATCTGGCCAAGATGTTAAAAGATACGCCCATTAAGATCACCATCGTAGAAAAAGAAAAAGAAAACTGCGAGATGTTAAGCGCCGATCTGCCTTACGCCATGATCATTCACGGAGACGCCTCGGATCAGCAGCTGCTTCTGGAGGAGGGGCTGCGGCAGACAGAGGCC
>CATLIJ010000285.1 GCA_949948825.1 uncultured Clostridiaceae bacterium | reverse complement strand
AAAAACCGCCTCTTTCCCCATATCCACAGCTTGTCTGGACAATTCTCTGGCCTGATCCATGGTAAAAATAACCGGACGGATGGACTCCTGAATCAAAGGTCCATACCATCGTCCCCCCACTGGCCCCAAAATCAAAATTGGCTTTGTGATCTTGTGGCGGCGCAGCATCAGCCCCTCCTCTGCCGCAGCAACCGCATAAGCCTCCACATAAGGATCGATTGCCCTGGCCACTGGCACTGCCCCGTGTCCATAACCATCCGCTTTCACCACTCCAACCATTCCGGTCTCTGGCGCCAGATTCCTTTTCATGGACTCCATGTTAAAAATAACTGCATCCAGGTCAATCACCGCAAACACTCTGGTATATTGCTCCATCCGTTCTTTTATTTTCTGACCCTTTGTCTTTTCCATCTGTCTCTTTTCCTGCCTTGTCTAAATGGTTACATTTATTATGTTTATTTTTGAAAACTTTTCCACCTGTGCAGCTGCAGTCCAAAGCAGCATTCCTTCCCTCAACGAAAAGCCGCCATCACCCCAAACATCACCAGCTCGCACATCTGAAGAAAATATCCGGCCAAATCTCCGGTAATCCCGCCAAACTCCTTCCCGGACATGTGAAAATACCATCCAAATACTGCCAGGGCGGCTGCCACCATCATTCCCCCTGCCAAAATTCCCTGGGTCCACATTAAAAACACTGCCGCGCCGCTCCCCCATCCAGCCATGCAAATCTGCACTGCCCGCCTGTGGGCTCCTGTGGAAAACGCTTTTGCCAGCCCTTCCTTTTTTGCTTTGGGAAAGGATACCACAGACCATCCGCTTAAGGCCCGCTCCAGCACATAAATTCCTCCTGCCCCATAACATCTTTTTGCCATCACCCCAGCCTCTCCAGCATCTGCCCCCAGCTCACACAAAAATCCGGCATATAGCAAAATATACACACTGCATTTTATAATCGCAAAAGCCCCTGTGTGCGGGTCTTTTAAAATTTCCAGCTTCCGTTCTCTTGTCTGACAAGAGCTTCTGGCATCTGCCACATCCAGAAAACCGTCCATGTGAATTCCGCCTGTGACTATGAGAGGCAAAGCAGTCCCAATGCATCCAAATGCCATGATGCTCAAATTCATCTTTTCTGCCAGCAGGCAAAATCCGGCCATGACCGCGCCCATGACCGCTCCGACCAGAGGAAAAAAACAAAGAGCATATTTCATGCCCTCTTCCCTCCACTCCACCTGGGGAACCGGAATCCGGGAGTACATGGAAAAAGCAATCCACAGACTGTTCCATAAAACGCTGACAGGATGTAACTTTTTACTTTCGCCCTTATCACAAGCTCTCATCTCGTCTGCCCACTTCCTTCCAGCGCTCCACTCAGACAGAAAAGGGAATTATGGGCTTTCTGAATGGAGTGCCAAAGTGGTTTGACAGGAACCGGAATGCCAAACACGACCTCTGTCACCCGATCCGCCCTCCGGGCCAGTTCTCCATTGACCTGGGCCAGCAGCTGAAGGTACTCCCTCGTTTCTTTCCCATAGATCACTCCATCCGAAAACACTTCATTTGTCACCACAACCACATTCTCTGCCCAATCCTGCAGATGCTGGATTCCCTTAAAAATCCGTTCCAGAATCTCTTCTCTGGACCCACCCACGTCAAACATCTCATTGGCAGCCAGATTGGACATACATTCCAGCAAAACTGCTGTATGTTCCCGCTCCTTGCCTTCGAAGACTGCCTGCTCCAAATGGTCATAAACCTCAAGGGTAGAAAACCCCTTACCCTGTCTCTGCCTTTGGTGCCGTCTCACCCGCTCCTCTCCTTCTCTTCCCCAGGGATGCATGGTTGCCACATAATACCGGTATCGGGCATTTGTATTCATAATCATTTTTTCTCCGTAAACCGATTTTCCGCTCCCGCTTCCCCCTGTAATAAGATGAAGCATTTTTTCTTCTCCTGTCAAAATTTTTTATACATCTTCCCTTTTGTACTTCCCATTGTCTCTATTTTCCCCTGTTCTGTCAAGCTTTTCCCGGATTCTGTCCTGCTCTCCCCCTCTATGGTCACAATATACACCGGATTCTGTCCCTGCATCAGGTGATAACTGCCAAGAGCCTGGGCCTTTGCCACCTGAATGCTGACAATCTCTGCCGAAATCCCCTTCTCCTTCAGATAATTTCCAACAGCAGCCAAGGTTTCCAGGGCCGCCACATTAATCACAATTTGTACCTGCGGATTCCTTTTTCGGACAAAATCAAGAATTTCTGCCATTCTTCCCCCGCTGCCCCCCACAAATACCCGGTCCGGAACCGGAAGTCCGGCAAGCACATCCGGCGCTTCCCCGCGAACCACTGTCACCTTGTCAAGGCCAAACCGCTCCAGATTCTCCTGAATCAGCCTGCACCCCTCCTCCTTGTGCTCAATGGCATACACATGGCCATACCTCATGGAAAGCGCTGCCTCCACTGCCACGGAGCCGGTTCCTGCGCCGATATCGTACAAAATGCTGTCATCCCGCAGATTCAGCTTGGACAAGGAGACTGCCCGCACCTCACTTTTTGTCATGGGAATCTTCCCCCGGATAAACTCTGTGTCTTTCATCTCAAATTCGGTTCCTTTCTTTGCTGGTCCTGGATTTCCCGCTCCAAAATCACCGCTGCCAGCCCGTCTCCCTGCCAGCCTGTAAACTGCTCCCCTGTTCCAATGAAAATCTCCTCGTCCGGATACCCCATCCGAATCCCTGCCGCAACCTGAACGCCTCCCATTCCAGATGCTGCCAGCCGCCTGCATAGCTTACCCAAACCATCCTTTTCCCCTAACAGAAGAAAAACCTGTCCATGCTTCTGCAAAATTCCCTCCAAATCACAATCCTTTCCATGAAGGCTTGCCGGATACAAATTCTCCCAGGACCTTCCCAGTCGGGCGCACAGACAGGACATAGAAGATATCCCAGGCAATACCTGAACCTGAAATTCACTCTCATCTTCTTTCAGTTCATCCAGCATCCGGCGGCATCCGCTGTAAAACCCCGTATCCCCGGAATAGACAACCGCTGCCTTTTCCACCTGTGGATGATGTTTTAACCATGCTTTTATGCCTTCCGCACAATAAATAGAAACCAAATGCTTTCCCCTTGTCCAGTCCTTTACAGCCTGAAGCATCCGCGGCGCTCCGAATACAGCCTCACACTGCCTCAAAGCCTCCGCACTCTCCAAAGTCAGCTGACGTCCCCCTCCCATACCCATTCCAATCAAATACAGCTGACGAAAACTCCCTAGCTTTTTGGGCAGTCCCACCTCTTTCTTTTGCCCTGTCTCCCCCGCCAGTTTCCTTAACTCCTCTTTTGCCTCCTCCAGGGAAATCCCGTCTCTCTGACCGGGCCGCCGGATGACAATTGTCCGGGTTTTACATGCCCGCGCTGCCTCAAGCTTTTCTGCAAATCCTCCTGCATGGCCGGACTCCTTTGTCACCAGCCACCCTGCCCTTGTCAGACGAAGCAATGCGCAATTCATTTCCACGGAAAAAGGTCCCTGCATGGCAATCAGATGTGGTCCGGATATTCTCAGCCCTTCTCATCCAGCGATAACCTGACTG
>CATLIJ010000284.1 GCA_949948825.1 uncultured Clostridiaceae bacterium | reverse complement strand
GAGAGGAAATCCTCCGGAAAAAGGAGCCGGAACAGGAAATCTTCCGGAATCCGGAGATACTGGCAGTTTTTGGTCCGGATCAAAGTCCGGAGTTCTGGTATGTGCTGGGACAGATGTATCAGGCGTCCGAGGAGGGAACCTTTATTGGCCGGGAAGCCATTTTACAAAGGGCAAAGGAGTGCCATTTTCCTTTATCTCAAAAGGAAGTTAGAGGCATACTGGAGGATATGGCAGGCCAGGGGCTGGCAAAGGTGAGTAAGGGGCGGGGAGGAAGCCGCCTGACTCCTTTGGGCCGGAAAGTATGGGAGGAGAGATTTCAGATGAAGGAAGCGGAATCGCAGCTGCCAGAGAGAGACAAACTTTAACCAAATAGACCAATAAGACCAATAAAACCAATAAAACCAATAAAACCAATAAAACCAAATAAACCAATAAAAACGAGGATGTATGGATAAAAAAACAAGGAAATACGTCCTCGTTTTATTTGGCATGGAAATTGCTGTAATTATAACTGAGAAACAGAGTTTGGAAGATAAGCTTCCAAACGCGAAGAGTAATAAAAATAAAAACTGCTGCATACAGCAGGGAACAGGAGTGTGAGTATGAAATACAACTTTGATGAAGTCATTGACCGAAGCAATAACCGCTCGGCCAAGTATGACGAGAGGGAAAAGAAATTTGGTGTGAAGGATGTAATTCCTCTGTGGATTGCAGACATGGATTTTAAGACCGCACAGCCAGTGATAGATGCCCTGAAGGCCCGGGCAGAGGAGGGAATCTGGGGCTACACGTCCCGTCCGGATTCTTATTATGAGGCAGTGTGCGGCTGGCAGAAGCGCCGCCATGGATGGGACATTGACAAGAGGATGTTAAGCTTTAGCTTAGGTGTGGTGCCTTCCCTGTCTTCCATTGTGTATATCTTTACAGAGCCAGGAGACAAGGTGCTGATTCAGACGCCTGTGTATTCGGAGTTTTATGATGTGACAGAAAGCTGGGGCCGCCAGGTGACAGAATGCCCCATGAAGGAAAATGAGGGCAAATGGACCGTAGATTTTGATGATTTTGAGAAAAAAGCCAGGGAAGCCAAGGTGTTTTTCCTGTGCAGCCCCCACAATCCTTTGGGAATTGTCTGGAGCAGGGAAGAGCTGACCCGGATGTGTGAGATTTGTATAGCAAATCAGGTGCTGATTGTGTCCGATGAGATTCATTCGGATCTGGTGTTCCACGGCAGGACACATATTCCCACAGCAACCTTATCACCAGAGATTGCTTCTCATGTGATTACCTGCATCTCCGGGACAAAGACCTTTAACATGGCTGGCCTTCAGGCGTCAGCAGTGGTATTTCCCAACCAGGAATTAAAGGATAAGTACGACAAGTTCTGGTTTAACCTGGATATTCACCGGAATAATGCCTTCAGCTCCATTGCCATGGAGACAGCTTTTAATGAAGGGGAAGAGTGGCTGGATCAGCTTTTGGAGTACATTTCCGGCAATTTTGATTTCATACAGGAATATTGTAAGGAAAACATTCCCCAGATTAAGCCGAATGTTCCGGATGCCACTTACCTGGTGTGGCTGGACTGCCGGGAGTTGGGAATGGATAATGCAGCCCTTCGCTCTTTTATGATAGAGAAGGCAGGGCTGGGCCTGAATGAAGGCTGGGCCTTTGGACGGAGTCTTTCCGGATTTATGCGCCTGAATGCTGCCTGTTCCCGCAAAGTGATTGAGAAGGCATTAAAGCAGTTAAAGGCAGCAGTGGAGGCAAGGCATTCATAAAAGAGACAGAAAAACATACAAAATAACGGAGGAAAATGGAATGGCTAAGGAAAAAGCGAATAAGGGGTTTATACTCCGGGCATTGGATACTGTAGAAAAGGTTGGAAACGGGCTTCCCAATCCGGCAACGATTTTTTTGATGCTTACAGGAATTGTGATTGTTCTGTCAGCGATCTGTGCGGCCTGCGGCGTGTCTGTGACCTATGATTATCTGGACAGCTCCAAGGGAGAAATCACTCAGACTACTGTGGCAGCAGTGAATCTTCTGGCGCCTGACAGCATCCGTCATATGGTGACAACCGTTGTAAGTAATTTTACTGGTTTCTTTGCATTGGGAACTGTGTTTACGATTATGATTGGTGTGGGCGTTGCAGATGGAACTGGTTTTATGTCTGCCCTACTGCGGAAAGTGGCTGCCTCCACTCCAAAGGCATTTGTTACTTCTGTGGTTGTGTTTTTGGGAATTATGTCTAACATTGCGTCTTCCACAGGATATGTGGTGCTGGTTCCCCTGGGAGCCATTCTGTTCATGGCTTTTGGGCGTCATCCTATCGCAGGACTTGCGGCAGCTTTTGCAGGGGTGTCCGGGGGCTGGAGCGCAAACCTGCTGATTGGAACCAATGACCCGATGTTTGCCGGAATGTCCACCCAGGCAGCTCAGATGATTGACCCGGGCTACAATGTGCTTCCGGTATGTAATTGGTATTTTATGGTGGCTTCCACATTTCTCATCACAGCAGTTGGAACCCTGGTGACGGATAAAATCATTGAGCCCCGTCTGGCCCCCTATGTGCCGGATGAATCTGAGGCGGTTCAGGATATTGGCGACAATGAGAAGAGAGGCATGCGTTTTGCAGGAATTACGGCTCTGGCATATATTATTTTGATGGCAGTGTTGGTGGTGCCGGAAAACGGACTTTTGAGAAATCCGGAGACCCATTCCTTCTTAAGCTCTCCTTTTATGAGCGGAATTATTTTCTTTATGATGCTGTTGTTTTTACTTCCTGGTCTTGCCTACGGAATCGGAGCAGGGTCCATTAAAAATGATAAGGACGTGGTGGCTCTGATGAACAAGACCATCAGCGGTCTGGCCAGCTTTATGGTGCTGATTTTCTTTGCAGCTCAGTTTACAGCCTGCTTTAACTATTCCAACCTTGGCACCATCATTTCGGTATCTGGCGCCAATTTCCTGGAGTCTGTGGGCTTTACCGGACTTCCACTGATTATCTGCTTTATTGTGCTGACTGCTTTTATCAATATTTTTATTGCAGTTGACTCTGCAAAATGGGCGATTATGGCTCCGATTTTTGTGCCAATGTTTATGCGTCTTGGCCTGTCGCCGGAGCTGACTCAGGTGGCATACCGGATCGGTGATTCCAGCACCAATATTATTGCGCCCCTGATGCCGTTTTTCGTATTAACGGTTGCCTTTTTCCAGAAGTATGACAAGAAGGCTGGAATTGGAAGCGTGATTTCCACCATGCTGCCTTATTCCCTGGCATTTCTGGTCGGATGGATTCTTATGTTTGCTGTCTGGTATTTGATTGGACTGCCTTTAGGGCCAGGTTCACCAATGTTCTATTAATCAGGAAGAAAATTGTTCGCGGCCCTCTGCTCCGAAGAGCAGAATGGCCGCAAGAATGAAAAAGGAGAAGGAGAGAGATTTTATGAAGCCAAAGGAGCAGAGAATCAAAGAACTTTTGAGAGAGCGGGGGCTGGATGGGGCCATTGTGTCTTCGCCAGAGAATTTTCACTATGTTACCGGTTTTGGGGGACATCAGCATACGGTATCCAGACAGCCGGGATTTACCCTGGCAGT
>CATLIJ010000283.1 GCA_949948825.1 uncultured Clostridiaceae bacterium | reverse complement strand
GAAGATATCTTTGTCCGGATGTATGATCTGGTAACTGACAGAAAAGAAGAGGAATAGAGATGAGCAAAAAAGTGTTTTTTGAGACGATAGAAGAAAATATCATTGCAGTGGGTATTATCATCATGGGAGTGATGGAGACTGCAAATGCCCTTTGCAAGCTGGTTTTCCCGGCAGGAAGCGGATATCCGGAGGAGCTGGCATGTTATGCTTATGTGTGGGTGGCATTTCTCTGTGCCTCCTTCTGTACCAAACGAAGTGCAAATATTATTGTGGATGCTCTGGCTAACCTGTATCCAGAGCCAGTGAAAAAGGGACTGAATTATCTTCAATACATACTTGACATCGGGATGTCAGCGTTGTTTATTTATGGAGGCATTTTGTATGTTGGCACTACGATTGCCAACAAGACAGTGGGAAAGACCGGTTTTCCCTGCTGGATTGTTTATCTGGCTCCCATCATTGGATTTGGTTTGAATATTGTCCGTGATGTTCAGAAGATACTGGAAGTAAAGGCTGCACAGTCAGCAAATGTACAATAAGGGGGAGTTACCTATGTTAGCGCTTATTTTCACTTCATTTTTCATTATATTGATTGGATTCGGGTTTTCCATGACCCTCTCTTATGGAGCAGCCTTTATCATTCCGGCATTTGCAACTGGTTTTTCCCAATACAATATGGAAAATATTGTTCAATGGCTCTGCAGTGCAGCAGGAAAGACTACCTATGTGGCAATTGCGCTTTTTGTAGTGTCCGGCAATATTATGTCCCAGGGAAAGCTGACAGAACAGATTTTCGCTTTTTTCCAGTATTTTCTCGGACGGTCCAAATCCTGTATTCCGATTGTAGCAGTACTGACTGCCATATTTTACGGGATGATTTCCGGGTCTGGAATGGCTGTGGTTGCTGCTGTGGGGGCTATGGTTCTTCCCATGCTCATTGAATATGGGTATAACCGGGCGTTTTTTGCAGCCATGCTTGCGGCAGCAGGCTCCTTGGGGCAGCTGATTCCTCCGTCTTCTGCCATTCTTCAGTACTGCGCCATGGCTGGGACTGACGAGTCGGATATGTTTAAGGTGGGAGCAGTGATTGGTTTTACCTGTGCGGCAGCTCTGGTGATCATTACCTTGATTCATTGCCAAAAGGATACAGGAGACACGGAAAAGTCTTTGAAAGCTTATGAGGAATTAAAGGCACAGGGATTTGGAAAGGTAGTTGGGACCTCCATTTGGGGCCTGCTTTCTCCGGTGATTATTCTTGGAGGCATTTTTACCAATCTGCTTTCTGTGGTGGAGGCAGCGGCAGTGTCTGTGGTATATGCCTGCTTTGTATCTCTGTTTATCTACAAATCCCTGGATTTAAAGGGATTGTGGGAGGCTTTTAAAGGGTCAGTAAAAAATGTGGCTTCCGTTGCCATGATGTTAGCCTTTGCAGTGGCATTTTCCAGTCTTCTGGATGTGTTTAATGGCGGTGAGGTGATTGCGTCAGCCATTACATCTGTATTGTCCACTCCCACGGCATTTGTGATTGCATCTGTTGTGGTAATGTCTGTTGGAATGATGTTTATGAATCCGATTGCTATTATTGTTCCGATAGTGGCTCCGATTGCCGCATCCTTTGGGCTGGACCCCATGGTGTACGGCGCCGGTATGGCAGGAATTGTAGCAATTGGTTCCCTCACACCGCCCTTTGGCGTATCCCTTTACATCATGTCCCCTATTGCAAAGGTTCATCCCATGACGATTGCAAAGAAGGTGCTGCCTCTTTGGGGGCTGATGACCGGTATTATTCTTATGTATATGCTGTTCCCGCAGTTGTCTGTGTGGGCATATAAGTGAAATACTCCTCTGCAGGCTGCAGGATATTTCACCCTCGCGGCAGCCGCCAGATATCCGTGCAGGCACGGCTGTCTGGTTCGTTGCCCGGGAAAATAGAAAATCCAAAAGAAATGGTTACAGGAAAGGAGAAGAAAAATGGAATTTAAGCATTTGGGAGGATTGACTCCGGATGGAACGATCTATGTAAATGATGATATGGGGACAATAGAAGCCATGATTCCGCCCGGGAGCTATGCCACAGCTCATGCGCCTGCTCTTTTAGAGCTGGAAAACGGGGATATGCTGTGTGCGTGGTTTGCCGGTTCCTTTGAGGGCAGCAAGGACATCAGTATTGTATGCGCAAGAAAGGGCAGGGACGCGGACCACTGGGAGGAACCAGTTGCCGTGTCCTGTGACAGGGAGAGAAGCGAACAGAATCCATCCCTGTTTGCAGGGCCGGACGGGGCAGTATGGTGTATGTACACAGCTCAGCTGGACCGGGTGGAGGGAAAGGATAATATGCAATTTACCTCCATTATCCGCTGCCAGAAATCCTGGGACAATGGCCGCACCTGGGGCGAGGCAGAAGTAATATTCCCCCAGGAGGGAAGCTTTTGCAGGCAGCCCATTCAGGTGTTATCCAACGGGCGCTGGATTTTCGGAAACTGGATCTGCACGGATTCAGAAAACGGGCTGGAAGGAGATCCCACTGCGTTTCGGATATCGGATGATCAGGGGAAGACCTGGAAGCTTGTGGAAATGCCAGAGAGCAATGGCGCGGTCCATGCCAATGTGGTGGAGCTTGAATCGGGTAAGCTGATCTGCTTACTTCGAAGCCGTTTTGCGGATTTTGTTTATATCAGCCATTCTGAGGATAATGGAGACACATGGACAAAACCAACTCCCACAGTGCTTCCCAATAACAATTCCTCCATCAGTGCATTAAAGCTGAAAAGCGGAAGAATTGCCATTGCATACAATCCCACCCACACTCCGGCTCCGGTTTATGGAAAGGTGGCATGGCCAGGGCTGCGGTGTCCGGTGGCAGTGGCATTGTCTGAGGACGGGGGAAAGACTTTCCCCATGATCCGCAATCTGGAGCGGGGAGAAGGGTTTATTGGAGATGAGAATACTACCAATAACAAACAGTATGAGTATCCTTACCTGATGCAGGGCCGTGATGGGCGCCTTCACCTGGCTTATGCCTACAAGAACCGGATTGGGGTGAAATATGTATGCTTTACAGAAGAGGATGTGATGGGCAGCAAACGTGAGGCTGTAGGTCTTTATAATCCCACTGCTGCTCAGAGCCGGTAAGGATTTTAAACCATTCCGGACAGGAGGAAAAATGTTTTATGCAGTTTTCCCCCAGGACGGACATAAGGCGGTTTCCCATACAAAAGAGCCTCACCAGTTTGTGAAGGCAGTGATAAAGCTGCCGGTCAGGGATTTGGAAAAAGAGTTGGAAAAGTGAAAATGATAATGCCAACAGGCGGGAAAGGAGTTTTTTATGATGGAATTGATTCGGGGGATTATTGCTGCGATGCAGACCCCCATGAATGAGGACGGGAGCCTGAACGAAGAGGAGATGAGAAGACAGATCAACCGGGAGATTGAGGCCGGAGTGGACGCTGTATTCTGTCTGGGAACCAATGGGGAGTTTTTTATTCTCTCCATGGAGGAGAGAATCCGCGTGATGGAAATTTTTGTGGACGAAGCAAAGGGGCGGGTGCCGGTATATGCGGGAACTGGTTGTGTTGGCACTGAGGATACGATTTATCTTTCA
>CATLIJ010000282.1 GCA_949948825.1 uncultured Clostridiaceae bacterium | reverse complement strand
CCCCATTTTGTTCTCTTCCTTTCCCACACTGACTCCCGGAGTATCCCTCTCTACGATAAAGCAGCTTAATCCCCGGGACCCCAAATCCGGATTGGTTACCGCAACAACAATATAGACATTTGCCAGTCCGCCATTTGTGATAAAGGTTTTAGTGCCGTTGATAATATACTCATCTCCAGACAAGACTGCCCTGGTCTTTGTCCCCGCCACATCAGAGCCAGACTGAGGCTCTGTAATGCACATCGCTGAAATCTCACCATTCAGCAACCGCTTTGCCATCGCCTGCTTTTGCTGTTCATTTCCTCCTGCCAGCACCTGTTTAAAGCCTACGGTGGCTGCCCCAAAGCTGACGGCAAAGCCGCAGTCCACACGGCCAAATTCCTCACGGATTAAGGACAGTGTCTGCAGATCAAAGCCCGGGCCTCCATATTCTGCCGGAATATCCAGCCCCCAAAGCCCAATTTCTCCGATCTTTTTAAAAACTTCCATAGGAAATTCCGATTTTTCTTCATGTTCCGGCACAACGGGCGCCAGCTCCTTTTCCAGAAAATTACGAATTATTCCTGTGATATCCTTTTGCTCCTTTGTCATCAATTGCCATTCCATTCTTTCTTCCTCCCTGTCAGATTCCTTTAAACTCCGGCCTCCGTTTTTCAAAAAACGCTCTTACTGCTTCTGCATGATCTGCTGTCTTACAGAGCTGATATTGGTATTCTCCTTCATTTTCCATAGCATCCTCCAGCCCCTGATACAAACCACGGTTCAGCAACCGTTTACACCTCTCATAAGCAAGGGATGGGCCGGCTGCCAGCTTAACCGCCGTTTTCTTTACCGTTTCCTCCAGATCCGCAGCTTCCACTGCTCCTGTAATGATGCCCCACCGGGCCGCTTCCTCCCCGGTAAAGCGATTTCCCAACAGCATCAGCTCTTTTGCTTTGGCTGCTCCCACATTTCTTTGCAGCATCAGCGAGGAACCCATATCCGGAATAAACCCAATATTTACAAAAGCAAAAACAAACTTAGCGCCCAGCTCTGCATAGGAAAAATCACAGGCCAAAGCGATACTCAGTCCTCCGCCGGCCACTGCCCCTTCCAACCATGCCACTACTGGTTTGGCATTGTTGATGATGGATAAAATGACCTCATTATTTTTTCTTAAGCCCGGCCTGGTTTCTGTACAACCATGCTCTACTTTGGCTTTCATTCCTTTGATATCTCCGCCTCCGCAGAAATTGCCATTTGCTCCCCGCAGGATAATGACCCGTACTTCCTCAGAATCACTGCACAGATTGAGAATTTTTGTCAAAGATTCCGCCATCTCAAAGGTTAAAGCATTCATCTTTTCCGGATGATTCATCGTAATCCATCCAATCTGATCCCTGCATTCAAAATCTACATATTTTAATTCCGGAATAACCATGATTCCAACCGCCTTTCTGTCCCATCACTTACTTTTTCAACTTTTGCCGAAATTCCTCCATCATCTGGTCAATTTCTTCCGGCCCATAACCCAGCTCCTCCAATACCTCATGATTATGCTGTCCCAGAGTCGCTGCCTTTCTGATTTCACCAGGAGCCTCTGAGAATAATGCGTTGCATCCCCGTGTCTGATAGGTTGGCTGTTTAATGTCATCGGCTGTAGGAGCCTGGACAATATATCCCATATGCTTTACCTGAGGATCCTCCACAACTTGTTGATCATTATTCACCATACAATAAGGCATATGATATTGGGTCCTTCTCTCGCAGGCCTCTTTTAAGGATGGAAAACTGCTGAGCCATGCTTCTATCTCTCCGATGATCCGGTCCATATTTTTCACCCTGGCATTGATGGTATTATATTCCGGATCTGTCAGGAAATCCGGGCGGTCCATAGCAGCCGCAACCGTCTCCCAGGCTTTTGCAGAAGGCGCACAGATAATCACGCTTTCCCCTTTATCTGTATTAAAGCATCCAAAAGGACAAAGGCCGCTATGATGATTTCCATTTGGCTGACAGAGTACCCCGTCATTCAGCCGGTCAATGGTACTGCTCAGATGGATCATACCCTGGATCAAAGATACGTCAATATATTGTCCTTTTCCCGTACGCCTCTGATAATGGAGCGCCGTCATCACAGCGGCAAAAGCATTGAAACCTCCAAAATAATCCGCCAGAGCGATCCCATGCTTTAACGGTTTTCCTCCCTTTTCACCGGTGATACTCATCATTCCGGACAATGCCTGTCCCATCATATCAAAGCCCGGATTCTGCGCATAAGGCCCTGTCTGGCCAAAGGCTGTCAGAGAACAGTAAATCAACTTAGGATTGATCTCTTTTAAGTCTTTATATCCCAGACCCAGACGATCCATCACTCCTGGCCGGTTGCTCTCTATCAGCACATCTGCATTTTTTGCTAATTTTTTTACAATCTCCACTCCCCGGGGATCCTTCAGATTCAGAGTAACCGACTTCTTCCCACGGTTTACCCAGGCATGAGTCAGGCTTTTCCCTTCCAGAATCGGCACATAGGTTCTCTCCGGACCACCATCCATAGATTCTATCTTGATTACCTGTGCCCCATAGTCAGCCATCTCTGCACTTGCGACCGGCCCAGCCGCATTCGTACAAAAATCCAATACTTTTACATCGTCAAGCATTCCCATCTTTTCTTCCTCCATTTCATTTTGTCTGAACCATCGATTGTTTCGCAATTCTTTGCTTATCTGCTTTTTATAGCATTCCTGTCATCTTCCAGTATGGAACACTGATCAAAAATCCCGCCAGGTTTGCCACTGCCCAGATTACCGCATAGGGCACACAGTTCTTGTTGTGATCCACCATATCTCCTACAATGCCAATTGCTGAAACATAGGGAAGATTCTGGAAATCAAAAAAGAACACATTTACCGAGCAATAAGCAATGAAGCAGGGAATAAAAGGATGCATTCCTGCCTCCACAGCCAGCGGCGCCAGCAATACGGAAAACACAGTCATCACCCCCAGCCAGGAAATCACGATAAACCGGGTCAGATAAATGATAAGCACAAACACAATCACAAACAGTAAAGGATTGGTCAACAGCGGATTCAGCACCGGTCCCAATACTTTCCCGATCCAGCTGGTCACTCCCCAGGTACTTAAGGCTGAACCAACCTCATACATACAACCGATATAAATCAGGATATCCCAATTTACTTTGGAACGGAATTCCGCAACCCCCATAACCTTCAGTCCCATCAGAGCACAAATGGCAATGGTGGCCACAATTGCCGAATTAATCCCATGCTGACGTTCTGTCATCCACAGAATCAGACACACGGTTAAAATGACCATGGTCAGCTTTTCTCCTTTTTTCCACTGTCCCAGCTCCACGATCTTCTGACCAATAAAATTCTTATCCAATTGGAGTTTTTCTGATGGTTTATAATAAAAATAGGTGACAGCTGTAGTGATACCCAGGGCAGCAACAGACCAGGGCAGCGCCCAGATAAACCAATCCGTCCAGGTCACATCCGCATATCCTTCCGGCATAAATTTCAACATGCTGTAGCACATGAAAGATGCGCTTAAAAACACATGGCTGGTACAATTAAAGCCGGTATACAAAGCAGCAAATAATCCTGCCATA
>CATLIJ010000281.1 GCA_949948825.1 uncultured Clostridiaceae bacterium | reverse complement strand
CGGCTGGCAACTCCGCGTCCACCCGGCACTTTACGCGCACAGACCCACTCTGCTTTTTCTATTTTATTTTCCCGTACAGTGTACCACACTTTATTCATTTTGTCCACACACATAAATCATGTGATTTACATTTGCTGGTCAAACATCTGCTCCACTGCTGCCAGATACTCTTCCATCCGTCCTGCCTTCCGAATCTTCTTCGCCAGCCGCTCCCCGCCTTCAAACCCATCTGCCAGATAAAACCACAGCTCTTTCATTTTAAAAAGCACATTCCGGTCTCCTGGAATTGCCTCCCGATATCCCTCCAGCACCTGGTCATGGAATGCCCGAAGCCTGCCAAAATCATTCAGGGTCCGTGTCAGGTCTCCTTTCCCCTCCTCTGCCAACGCAGGATTTTTTAAAAGCCCTCTGCCCAGCATAATCTCCTGCACCATGGGGAACTGATCTGTAAAAACACGAATATCCTTTGATGTAAAAAGGTCCCCATTATAGCAAATCCGGTTTCTGCTGTTTTTGACAGCCTGTCCAAAAGCTTCCCAGTCAGGCTGGTTTTTATAAAAATCCGTCTGAATTCTGGGATGAACAATCAGCCTCTCCAAAGGATACTGGTTAAAAATTCCAATCAGTCTCTCAAATTCCCTTGAACTGTCCTTCCCAATCCGGGTCTTGACAGAAAACTTCATGTCCATTCTTTCCATCTCTCTGGTCACAACTTCCAGAAAACGGTCCAGCTCCTCTGGCAAGGCAAGGAACCCGGCTCCCCGGTACTTTGCCACCACAGTCCCCGACGGGCAGCCAAGGTTTAAGTTGACTTCCCTATATCCAAATTCCCTGATCTTTGCTGCTGCCCACACAAAGTCCTCCGCCCGGTTCGTCAGCAGCTGAGGCACAATTGGTATTCCCTCATTATGACTGGGCAAAACATCATTCATCTCACGGGAGGTCAGCTTTCTGGAACGGTTCGGTGCAATAAAAGGAGTAAAATACTGCGTTATATTGCCATAAAACCGATGATGCGCCTTCCGATACACATAGCCGGTAATTCCCTCCATAGGTGCAAAATAGTAATTCACTTAGGGCTGACCTCCCTGTCTCTGCCTTTCCAGACCTCCTTTTTTGCTTCGTCCATTCGGAACTCAAGAATATCCTCCACCGAACATTCCAAAATTGTACACAATACATCAATTGTGTGAGTAGATACATAGGCATTCTTTCTTAATCTTCCCAGCTGACCTGCACTGAATTTGTAATAATTAATCAGGCGGTACTGTGTCATGCCTTTCTTCTTCATCGTTTTCCACAGCCGATCATATATAATCATTTTCTTCACCTCTGTCTCTATTAAACCACCATTATCCGAATATGTATATTATCCATAAATGGATAATATTGTTCAAAAGCTCCGCTTTTTGCATTTTCATACAATATTCCTGCATTTACCCTAAAATAATAAAAAAGAAAGACCATCATTTCACTGACAGATGATCTTCCGGAAAAATAGAATAAGGCTGATTTTACAGATTTACTTTTCCTGTTTTTTAATAGGCTTTTTTGGTGGATTCACTGCAACAGACGGGTCAATTCCAAGCCTTGGATTTATGGACTGATCCAGACGAAATTCCAAAACATCTTCTGCCGAACAATTCAAAATCGTACAAAGCACATCAATCGTATGGGTGGATACATAAGCATTTCGTT
The DNA here is from genome assembly GCA_949948825.1 of uncultured Clostridiaceae bacterium. Lineage (GTDB taxonomy): Bacteria > Bacillota > Clostridia > Lachnospirales > Lachnospiraceae > Brotaphodocola. The sequence goes on along the minus strand of CATLIJ010000281.1, from coordinate 1,940 downwards.
TCAACCGTCCCAGTTGGCCGGCACTAAATCCATAATATTTGATTAAACGATACTGAGTCATACCTTTTTCTTTCATAGTTTCCCATAATCGATCATATATGATCATATCTTCACCTCTTTTTCCAACACTTCCTGCTTGCCCCAAAGATATATTATCCATCTATAGGCAAGATTATTCAGAAATCGTTTTAATTTATAGTGCAATTTTACTATAAATCAAAAGTTATTTCAACAAAAAATTTGCATATTTAAAACACCTTTCTCTTTTTAAAAAATAGTTGCTGTTTACAAGGCTGAAAAAACTGATAAAAATAGGCAGATACATCTCTCTAAGACGCATCTGCCTGCACTACATTCTTTCTGCCCTGCCGCATATCTGCTCCAAAGCCTTTTATCAAATACTCGAACCTCCCTCTCCTGATATTCAGGAGAAAATCTCCATATTAAAAATACTGTTACTGAAGCAAACGCAGTATTATCTCAGGAATCGAATTCGCCTGAGCAACCATGGAACTGGATGACTGATACACAATATTATCCTTCGTATATTCAGTAAAGATCTCTGCCATATTCGTATCCCGAATCTGGCTTTCTGATACAGTCATATTCTCAGAAGTAACGCTCAAATTATTATGCGTATGCTCCAGATGGTTTTGTGCTGCGCCAAATCCTGCACGAATATCAGCCACAATCTCAATCGCTTCGTCAATCTGAGTCACAGCCTCATTGGCAGCTGTCAGTGTCTTTATATCGATCTCATCCAATTCCAAAGCTGCAGAGCTCATGTAAAAACGCCCCACATCCAAGGTCTCATCCTTAGAAGCTCCAATCTGAAGAGTAATCCATTCACTCACTGTCGGCGGATCATAATCATCCGGCAAATCCTTGGTAGAATCAAACAGCGGAATCTCATCAAAGTCCGATGTCTGACCAATTCGGTTAATCTCATCTAAAAGCTGTGCTCTCTCAGCATCCAGATTCTCCCGCGCTACTGTCGTATAAGTGCCATTGGCAGACTGAACTGCAAGGGTTTTCAGCCTTTCCAACATGGAATGTACTTCCATCAGCGCCCCGTCTCCTGTGGATGTCATGCTGATGCCGTCATTAATATTTCTCATGGCCTGGTCTAAAGCAGTAATCTGGTTCCTCATCCACTCAGAAATCGCCAGACCAGCAGCATCATCTCCCGCACGGTTAATCCGATAGCCAGATGACAGCTTCTCCAAAGACTTCCTCATCTTTCCCTCGGTGATTCCCTTATTCCTGGATGCATTAAAGCCTGCTATATTATTCTGTATAACCATACTTGTCAACCACCTTCCATTAATACGGTTCTATCCAGCGGTTTCCTGCCAGGAAATATCCGCTTCTCATTCTTATAATCTCTCTCTGTTGTTTATAATATCGGCAGAACCTAATGGTTTCATAAGGGTGCTGCGGCACTTTTTTCAGTTTTCACTTTTTATCACAATTCAAAGAATCGCCGGGGGGATCTTTTGCGAGCCTTCTTCCATCTTTTAACGGAATGACATTGGTTCAGGATTGTAATGAAAAACCCATAGCACGAAGCCGTTCTCCTGCTGGTTCATACCCCATCTGCAGAGACAGGTCATAAGCCCGGACTGCTAATTCTGTCTGTCCGGAGACTTCATACCAGGCGCCGAGATTATAGGCTGCCCGAAAAGACCCGGTTCCCACAACACCCCCTGCCCTGGGCTGCTCTCCCAGCTCCAAACATTTCTGATAGCATTTCTCAATATTAGGAAGCAAGCCTATATAACACTTGACATCTGATAACACCCGCTTCATATAAAAAATACCACATACAAAACAAAAATCAGACCAGCCGCCTAAAGAAGGCTCTTCTTTACGGATAATATCCCAGGCTTCATCCAAAAGGGCTTTTGAGCCAAGATCCAGCAGGGTATACAGATAAAGCA
>CATLIJ010000280.1 GCA_949948825.1 uncultured Clostridiaceae bacterium | reverse complement strand
TTTGACATTCCCCAGGAGATCCGGAATTTTTACCGGATGTACCGTCCGTCGCCGCTGGTGCGGGCTTATTGTCTGGAGAAGAAGCTGGATACTCCGGCCCATATTTATTATAAGTTTGAGGGCAATAACACTTCTGGAAGCCATAAGCTTAATTCAGCCATTGCTCAGGCTTATTATGCCAGAAAACAGGGGCTTCGGGGAGTGACCACAGAGACCGGAGCCGGCCAGTGGGGGACTGCTCTCTCCATGGCCTGTGCGTATCTGGATCTGGACTGTCAGGTTTATATGGTAAAATGCTCCTATGAGCAGAAGCCCTTCCGTCGGGAGGTAATGCGCACCTACGGGGCAAAGGTGACACCGTCTCCGTCTATGGATACAGAAGTGGGACGGAGGATGAACGCAGAGTTTCCGGGAACTACAGGAAGCCTGGGATGTGCTATTTCAGAAGCAGTGGAGGCCGCTGTGAGTCAGGAAGGATATCGGTATGTGCTGGGTTCTGTGCTGACCCAGGTGCTTCTCCATCAGTCTGTGATCGGCCTGGAGACAAAGACAGCATTGGACAAATATGGGATTCAGGCAGATACAATTATCGGATGCGCTGGAGGCGGCTCTAATCTTGGCGGCTTGATCTCTCCCTTTGTGGGGCAGATGCTTCGGGGCGAGGCGAATTATGAAATCATTGCAGTGGAGCCAGCGTCCTGTCCCAGCCTGACCCGCGGCGTGTATGCTTATGATTTCTGCGATACAGGCAAGGTGTGTCCTTTGGCTAAAATGTACACCCTGGGAAGCGGATTTATCCCGTCAGCCAGCCATGCGGGAGGCCTGCGGTATCATGGCATGAGTTCTGTGGTGTCAGAGCTGTATCACCAGGGGCTTCTCACAGCCAGAAGCGTGGAGCAGACCGAAGTATTTCAGGCAGCTCAAACCTTTGCAAAGGTGGAAGGAATTCTGCCAGCGCCGGAAAGCAGCCATGCCATTAAGGTAGCTATGGATGAGGCTTTAAAGTGCAAAGAAACCGGGGAAGCTAAGAATATTGTCTTTGGACTGACCGGAACCGGGTATTTTGACATGGTGGCATATCAACGGTTTAATGATGGCCAGATGACAGATACCATTCCATCGGATGAGGAGCTGTCAAGAGCGATTCAGGCTTTGCCAAAGGTGGACTAATATTAGTGTCCTGACCGCATTATATTCTGCGGAGCTTCGCCAGATATAATGCGGTCAAGACACTATGGTAATAAAACCAACAAAAACTTGTCCTGAAAACGAAAAAGGCACTGACAAAAACCTGTCCTGAAAACGAAAAAGACAACAGCAAAAACCTGTCCTGAAAATGAATCATGGGGTGATACCATGTTGAACCGGTTTTTAGGGACAGGTTTTTGTGTTACAATAAAGGCAGTATGGAAAATAACAGAAAAACAGGAGGAGGGCCATGCGTTATCAGATTCGTGACGGCACGGTTTCCCTTGGGGGGAATGTGGTGTTGTCCCATTTGAATTTTGAGATTCGGGGGAAGGAAAAGGTAGCCATAGTAGGCGCCAATGGAGCCGGGAAGACCACGTTTTTGCGGCTGCTCGCAGGGGAGCTTTTGCTGGACCGGGATGATAAGCGCAGGGAGCCGGGAATCGAAGCATCCCGCAGGCTGACAGTTGGGATTTTGAGGCAACAGGCATTTGCAGACAGCGGGAGAACTGTGGAGGAGGAGCTTCTTTTGAATTGTCCTCATAAAGATATTTCTTCCAGAGAATGGTTGGAATATGAAAGAGAATATGATGTGCTGTTTACCAGATTTGGTTTTGGAAAGGAGGATAAAAAGAGAAAAATTTCAGAATTTTCCGGAGGAGAGCAGACCCGCATTGCCCTGATCCGGCTGCTTTTGGAAAAGCCGGAGCTTTTGCTGTTAGATGAGCCTACCAACCATCTGGATTTGGAGAGAACAAAGTGGCTGGAGGGGTATTTAAGAGAATATCCTCATGCAGTGATTGTGGTATCCCATGACCGTTTTTTTCTGGACCAGGTGGCGGACAGCGTATGGGAGCTGGAGGATGGCAAAGCAGTGAAATATCCGGGGAATTACACGGCTTACCGGCAGGAAAAGAAAAAGCGTATGGCTCTTTGGCAGAAGGCATGGGAACGGCAGCAGCAGGAGCTTGCAAGGCTGGAAGGTGTGGTAAAAAGATTTAAACATAAGCCTGCCAAGGCTTCCTTTGCACAGGCAAAAAAGAAGCAGATGGAGCGGATGAAGCGGGTGGAGGCGCCCAAAAGGGAAAAGCTTCCTTTGTTTTCCGGAGAAATTCATCCTTTGGTTTTAGGGGGAAAGCTGGTATTTGAGGCAGAACATTTGGAGATTGGATATGAACAGACGATTTTAGAGCTTTCTCTCCGAATCCGCAGGGGGCAGAAAATCGGGCTGCTGGGAGAAAACGGAGCAGGAAAGAGTACATTTTTAAAGACTGTGGCAGGAATTCTGTCTGGACGGAAGGGGGAAGCCCGTTTAGGCCGTCACATAACTATGGGATATTTTGATCAGCATTCCGCAGAGATTCAGTCAGATAAGAGTGTGCTGGAGCATTTTCACAGTCAATTTCCTTCTCTTACGGACAAGGAGGCCCGTTCGGTTTTGGGAGCGTATCGGTTTGGGGGAAGGGAGGCTGGAAAACGGGTCAATGATCTTTCCGGAGGAGAAAAGGCAAGACTGGTTTTAGCTGAGCTTTTGCAGAGCCGGCCTAATTTTCTGATTTTGGATGAACCTACAAACCATATGGACATTCCGGCCAAAGAGACATTGGAAGCTATGTTTCAGGCGTATACAGGGACGATTCTGTTTGTGTCCCATGACCGGTATTTTATCCGGCAGGTGGCGGAATCCATCTTGTGTTTTCAGGAAGGAAAGGCGTACTATTATCCATTTGGCTATGAGCATTATCTGGAACGGATTCAGAAGGGAAGGCGGGGAGTCAGTCTGACTGCCCAGGTGCTGGCAGAGGATCAGGCTCTGATTGATTCCCTTCGCGCTGTACCCAGAGCAGAACGGCATCGCCTGCGGGAGATTTCTTCAGAGGAAGCTTATGAGGAGTGGCGTCTGGCTCCTGTGACGGAGAAAATGGAGACAGCAGCCAGAGCGTATGAGGAAATGTGGCTTCGGTCAGAAAGACTCCGAAGGGAATGGGAAGAGTCAGAGATGTTTTGGACACAGGAGGTAAGATCCGAGACACAGGAGTCAGGATTCAAGGTGCAGGAATCAGGAACCAAGACACAGGAGCCAAGATTCGAGGCGCAAGGGCCAGAATCCGAGATGCAGGAGCCAAATCCAGAAGTACAACCAGAGATACCGCAAGAACAGAGGGTATTGGGGGAAAATCAGATGGAATATGAAGCGGTGAGGAATGAGGCAGCAGAGGCATGGAGGCAGTGGCATGAAAGCTGTCTGGAATGGTTTGAATTGTGGGAGGAATTGAATTGAAGCTTGTAAAGGGAGCATATGGAGAAGCCAGGATATTTACAGAGGATGTGGAAGCCTATGCAGAGGCTCAGGTAAAGATGATCTGTGACAATGAAATTGCCAGAGGAAGCAGAATCTGCCTTATGCCGGACATTCATCCGGGAAAGGTGGGTCCCATCGGCCTTTCCATGACAGTTGCAGACCG
>CATLIJ010000279.1 GCA_949948825.1 uncultured Clostridiaceae bacterium | reverse complement strand
ATTGTAATAAATGGTCTTTTTATGGTTTAAAGAGAAAAAAGAGGGAAGATCCTGTTATGATAGATTTTATAAGTATTGTTCAGCAATATCTAAATCAGATCAAATCGAATAAAGGCGCATTTGAATGTTTAGATGGTAAAAGAGAACGTCTTCTTAATGTTTTCTTGGATGCAAAACTGTTAAATGATATTACACTTTATTTCATAGATTGTAAGAAGGCTTTTGAAAAAGAGTTTCAAGGAAGACAGGATAAAGAATTATTATCTTTGAGAAAAGATTTCGAAATTATTACAGGACGTAGCGAAAAAGAAGTAATTACAATTGAAAAGAAAATAGTGCATATTAATAATGTTATTGAAAAATATCGTACTGAAACAAAATTAGAGTGTTATGAAATTTTGCATTAATAAATATGTATTGGCAAAGTTCTGGTATATATTGCCTGATTTGCGGGCATAGATTTGACAGAAACATAAATCAAGGCAACATCACATAAGGATCGAATGCCAGTGCAGTCGGCGGCAGGGAAACAATAAATATTGAAGAAAAGTACATTTTTGCAGCCAATTCTTCCAACCACTGACTTTACCTGTTTTTTACAAAACATTGGTGACAGATTTTACATGGAATTGTTATTCTGATAGCATAATAATGACATGGAAAGGATTTGTCACTATGGATATTTTTAATATGCTGACTCTCATAGGAGGGTTAAGTCTCTTTTTGTTTGGCATGAACCTTATGGGACAGGCCTTGGAGCGGAGGACCGGAGGCCGGCTCCGTCCCCTTTTAGAAAAGCTGGCTTCCGGAAAAATGACCGGGCTGCTGACCGGGCTTGGGGTTACGGCGGTGATTCAGAGTTCCTCCGCAACTACAGTGATGGTGGTGGGGTTTGTCAATTCCGGCCTGATGACCTTGAGGCAGGCTATCAACATGATTATGGGGGCGAATATCGGAACCACGGTCACAGCATGGATTTTGAGCCTTGCGGGAATTGACAGCGGAAATTTGTTTATCAAGCTTCTGAAGCCCTCTTCCTTTACGCCTATATTGGCTTTGATTGGAATTATCTTGTATATGTTTTGCAAGGGCGCGAAGAAAAAGGATACCGGAATGATACTGCTGGGATTTGCCACATTGATGTTCGGCATGGAAACCATGTCCGGGGCAGTATCCGGACTGCGGGATGTGCCGGCCTTTCAGCAGATGTTCCTCATGTTTAAAAATCCCGTCCTGGGTGTACTGGCCGGGGCAGTCCTCACCGCAGTCATTCAGTCCAGCTCTGCCTCTGTGGGTATTTTACAGGCACTGGCAGTCACCGGGCAGGTCTCCTATGGAGCGGCCATTCCTATTATCATGGGCCAGAACATTGGTACTTGTGTGACAGCCATGCTCTCGTCAGTGGGGGCCAATAAAAACGCAAAGAGGGCAGCATTGGTTCATCTTTCTTTTAATATTATTGGAACAGTGGTCTGGCTGTCTGTGTTCTGCCTGCTCAAAGCCCTTCTTCAGCCGGTTTTTCTGGAGGTTCCGGTCTCCTGGCTGGGCATTGCTGTGGCCCATTCGGTATTTAACATCTTATGTACCATCCTCATGCTGCCTCTGTCCGGTTTTTTGGAGCGGCTGGTCATCGCCCTGGTTCCGGATGCCAGGGAGCCAGAGGCATATGCAGAGCTGGATGAACGTCTGTTTGCCACACCATCCATCGCTTTGGAGCGCTGCCATGTGGTAGCTTCTGATATGGCAAAGGCAGCTGCCGGTTCTCTGCAAAAAGCGCTGGCCTCTCTGAAAGGCTTTGCGCCGGAGATGGCTGCTTCTATCCGGGAAAAAGAGGAGAAGACGGATCACTATGAAGATATTTTAGGGACTTACCTGGTGAATCTAAGTACCAGGCCAATCAGTGAGGAGGACAGCCGGGAGGCCGCCAAGCTGCTGAAAATAATCGGCGATTTTGAGCGGATCGCGGATCATGCGGTCAATATTCTGGAATCTGCGGAGGAGTTGGAGAATAAGGGGAAGCGGTTTACCGCTGCGGCAGAAAATGAGCTGGCCACCATTTCCAGGGCAGTCAGAGATATTTTGGATTTGTCTCTTCAGGCATTTCTCCAGGAGGATCTGGCGGCTGCAGCGAAAGTGGAGCCTTTGGAGCAGGTTATTGACGGTTTGAAGGAGCAGATGCGGACCCGCCATATCCTCCGCCTGCAAAAGGGTGACTGTACCATTGACGCGGGATTTGCATGGCTGGATTTATTGACAGATCTGGAGCGGGCGGCAGATCATTGCTCCAACATCGCCGGGTGTGTGATGGAAACAGCTCATAACAATCTGAACCTCCATCAGTCCTTACGGGCTGTCCGCGGATACAGCGAGGACTTTCAAAGGTGGTACAGGGAATATACAAACAAATATTCGTTTTCCAATGTCAACGCGAAAGAGGGATAGCTCTGATGGGCGGCGGTTCTTGCGGCAGAATGGCTGGAAAAGCAGTGATTTTATGTGCATGGATGTTGTCCTAAGACCAAGGAGGTGGACTGCCTGTGATTTTTTGCGTGGAAGATGATGAAAGCATTCGGAGCCTGGAACTCTATACACTGCAATCCGCTGGCATTGAGGCCAGGGGCTTTGCGGACGGAGATTCTTTCCTGGCAGCGCTGCGCACACAGAAACCAAAGCTTGTGCTCCTGGATGTTATGCTGCCGGGAAAAAGCGGTGTAGAGCTGCTTAGACAGATGAAAGCTTCCGGTGAAACCTGTGAGATTCCGGTTATTATGGCAACAGCCAGAGGATCAGAGTATGACAAAATACAAAGCCTTGATTTGGGCGCGGACGATTATCTGGTCAAGCCCTTTGGCATGATGGAGATGGTATCCCGTGTCAAAGCAGTGCTGCGCCGGTGCCAGCCCAGGCAGAGCCAGGGAATTTTGGCAGCGGGCGGTCTGACTGTAGATTTGGCGGAACATACGGTCATGGCAGATGGCAGGCGGATTGCCCTTACCTATAAGGAATTTGAGCTGCTGCGGCTGTTTCTTTCTTATCCCGGCGTGGCGTTTACCAGGGAGAGGCTGATGGACTGTGTGTGGGGCGGAGAATACTCTGGTGAGACCCGGACCGTGGACATGCACATCCGGACGCTCCGGCAGAAGCTGGGAAGCTATGGCGCGATGATTGAAACAATCCGGGGTGTGGGATATCGGTTGGAGAAAGGATTATGACAAGAAAAATTTTCCAATCAATCTTATTGGCTGTGGTTGGGGCTCTTCTGGCAAACCTTTGTGTCATAATGGGCTGTCTCTACGATTATTTTACCAATATACAGGAAGAGCAGCTGAAGGAGGAACTGCGGCTTGCAGCCTACGGGCTGGAGAGACAGGGGCAGGATTATCTGGAGGCGCTGCCTGTCAGAGATAACCCGAACACCGCTGCAGACAGCGAACATGATACCTGGGTCCTGGAATACCGGCTGACCTGGGTGGCATCCGATGGAACTGTTTTGTTCGATACAGTTGAACCTGCAGAGAACATGGAAAACCACGGGGAACGCGCCGAGATCCGGGAAGCATTTGCCAAAGGCGAGAGCAGCAGTATTCGCCATTCGGATACGCTGACAGAACGGACCTTGTACTATGCCAGAGCGTTGGACAATGGAACGGTACTGCGGATCTCGGTCA
>CATLIJ010000278.1 GCA_949948825.1 uncultured Clostridiaceae bacterium | reverse complement strand
GGCCAGAGGAGAAAGAGTCAGAACTGTGCTGTTTTTCATCTTTCCAAGAACTGCCAGATAATAGATGCACACCAGGATATTGGAGCACATGGTGGCAATTCCTGCTGCCGCAGTCTCCATTCCGGACGGAAACAGGACAAACATAAAAAGAGGGTCAAGAAAAATATTGATGATACCTCCCATGGAAATGCCAAAGCCAGCCTGCTTGGCACAGCTGACTGACCGGAGAAGATTGGACAGAGTGATGGACATGACTGTGGGAAGGGCGCCCAGCACAATCACACAAAACGCATATTGTCTGGCATATACATAGGTGTCCTTGTCAGCTCCCAGCACATCTAAAAGGGGATGCATTCCAAGGGCCGCTCCGGCGGAAAAGAGCATGGACAGAAAAATACACAAATAAAAGCTGAAGGAAGAAACCTTTCTTGCCTGCTGTTCCTTTCCCACTCCCAGCAGCCGGGAAATCAGAGTTCCCCCGCCTGTTCCTGCCAGCCCTGCGATGGAGATACAAATATTGTAAACCGGCAGAATCAGAGAGGCTCCTGCCACCATCAGGGGATTGTTGGTCCTTCCAATATAGAAGGTATCTGCCAGACTGTAAATCAAAACCACCAGCTGGCCGATAATCGTGGGAATGGCCAGAGTGGCCAGAGCCTTTGGGATTGGAAGCGTCTCAAAGATTGCTTTATTATTCTTCTCCATAATGTCTTCTCCTTTTTATTCTTAAGTGAAAAAATTCTGTTGCAACAAATCTTCGGAGTGATTACCATTATATACCGTACCCTGTTTTGTTTCAAGAAAGAATTAATTTTTATAAATTTTTGTATTTTTCATGGAAAAATGTGAAATATTATATTTTTCAGAAGAATTAGAGAAATGAATAACAAATTTATTCAAAATTCTAACAAATTTATTGCGTAAAAAACTTTACTGTTTAGTAAAATTGTGCTAACATTATAAAAGGAATGCCTGCTTTTAGCATTCACAAAAATAAATCTACAAAATGTACGACTAAAGGGAGGAACAAGAATCATGAAGAACCTGAAAATTTCCATCAAGCTTCTAATTGCCTTTGGCAGCATATTAATTATGACGCTGGCCCTTGGCATTACAGCTCTGGTATCCATTCAGACGATGGACAACATTGCCAACAAATTTGCGGAAGAATCCATTCCCAGCATTAACTATCTGTGGACTGCCAGACGGGCTATTCAGGCAACGGAAAAGATGGCTCTGGAAACCACGGTTGTTATGACGGAAGAGGAATTAAAAAGCGTAGAAGCCAGCATGTTGGAAGAACGGGGTTCTCTGGACAAGGCCCTCCAGGATTTGTTAGCTGTGGCTCCTCAGTTTAAACCGCAGGTAGATTCCATTCAGCAGGAATTGGTGAATGTAACCAATTACCGGAAGCAGATATTGGAGGAGGCATACAAGTTCACATCAGAAGGCAATGCCCGGGCGTATGATATTTATAAGAATCAATATCATGACAGCTTTGAGAGAGCAAGACTTGCCCTGGTGGATTTGACAAGAGATGTGGATAATCAGATTGATACGGAATACAACCAGGCGCAACGGACAAAAATGATTGCAGTTGTAATTACCATCAGTATTTTTGTGATTTCCATTGTGGTAATCCTGATTTTTGTCAATGCCTTGACCCGTCAGATCGTGACTCCTGTCCAGGCGCTGGAGCGGGCCTCCACTTTGGTTTCCCAGGGAGATCTGGAGGCGGAAATCAACTATACTGCTGATGATGAGATTGGTCTTTTGGCAGGCAGCATCCGCACTTTGGTAGATACCTTGAAAAATATTATCAATGATGTGGACTATCTTCTGGATCAGATGGCAGCAGGTGATTTTACCGTACATACCAGAGCAGAGCAATATTATGTGGGATCTTTTAACAGCATTCTCCTCTCCATGCGCCGACTGAAATCCCGTTTAAGCGATACTCTTCAGCAGATTGACAATGCTGCAGATCAGGTGAATTCCGGCGGCGGACAGGTTTCCAGCGGTGCTCAGGCTCTGGCACAGGGCGCTACTGAACAGGCATCCTCTGTACAGGAATTAGCTGCAACCATCAAAGAGATTTCCATGAAGATTGAGGCAACTGCGGATCATGCCAAAACCGCAAAGAGTGAGAACCTTCAGTCTCATGAGCTGATTCAGGTCTGCTCCAATCATATGGATGAGCTGATGAATGCCATGGGAGCCATCAATGATAAGTCAAAGGAGATTGGAAAGGTCATCAAGACAATCGAGGACATTGCTTTCCAGACCAATATCCTGGCTTTGAATGCTGCTGTGGAGGCTGCACGGGCTGGCAGCGCAGGCAAGGGCTTTGCTGTGGTTGCAGATGAGGTGCGGAATCTGGCTACCAAATCTCAGGAAGCATCCAAGAGCAGTGCTGCTTTGATTGAGGAGACCGTCAAGGCTGTGGAGGAAGGCAGCAAGCTGTCAGATGAGACTGAAAAAGCATTGCAGGATGTGGTGGAAAGCGCGAAGAAGATTCTGGATGCAGTTTCTCTTATCTCTGATGCCACAGAGGAACAATCCTATGCAGTCTCTCAGGTAACTACAGGAATTGACCAGATTTCCAGCGTGGTACAGACCAACTCTGCTACTGCCGAGGAAAGCGCAGCTGCCAGTGAGGAGCTGTCCGGACAGGCTAATATTTTAAAGAGTCTAGTGGGACAATTTCAGATTACAAGATAATAAGCAGGACATTGTTTGTTATCTGTGAACATGAAAAGTTAAACAAACCAAAAAGACCGCTGGTGTTATACCAGCGGTCTTTTTGGTTTGTATGTATTTCGCTCCTATGGATAAAAGGTTCTCTCTTATGGATAAAAGGAAATATGATCCAAAAAGTGTTCCCACTCATCCGGATGCTTCACATAATAAATGGGACATTCCTTACCAGTGACATCATAATGCCTAAGAATCTGTTCCTGACGCAATCCATAGACCTCTGACAGCCATTCCAAGAGCTTTGTCAGGCTTTCCAAAGTAGCTTTTGAGAATCTCCCTTCCTTGTCCATATGGCAGCATTCAATGGAAATGGTATCGCTGTTTCTGTGATTGGAGCAATAGGCCACCTCATTCAAAGGAACACATTGAAGAATAACCCCATCCATACCAATGACAAAATGGCTGCTGACCTTTGTTTCATGGGTGCTGGCCAGCTGTTCATAGTAGCTTCGGTTCTGTTCTGCCGTTGTGCCCGGATTGCCTGTGTAATGTACTACTACTCCATTTACAGCATCCAATTTGGTTCCTGGTCTGGAGTATTCATTCAAGGGAAGAATATCCTGTGTAACCCAATCTGGAATGATTATGGTCTGATTCCTTGCTTGTCCCTTGTTATTTTGAGTCAAAAGAAAAGAATCACTGGACACATCTCTGTCTCCTTGCCCTGAGAGGAAGACTCCAGTCAATGCGATTTGCCAGATTCCTATACACATCACAAACAAGATGCCAAATATCAGCCATAAACAAATCACAGTAAACCGATCCACAGGCTGTTTTGGCTGCCTTTGTACAGACCTTTTTTGCTGTGCTGCCACTGCCGGCTTCACCGCTGTTCGTGATTGCACCGATATCCGGCCAACTGTCTTTTTCTTTTGATAGTTCTCTTGTCTCTTTAGATTCATATGAAAAACCCTATCTTGCTATACCGCCAAAATAC
>CATLIJ010000277.1 GCA_949948825.1 uncultured Clostridiaceae bacterium | reverse complement strand
GTTTCCGGCCCTATTTTTTTGCCCTGAAATGTAAATTTTCTGTGAATTTGATTAAAAAGTCCTTTACAAAACGTCACTGGCAAGACGGCAAAAGCTTTTTGATTTCTTTTGGGGCAAGACTGGTCTCCTTTGACATCCCCTTGCTTCGTGTTAATAAATAACATTGGTTACGAACGGTAACTCATTTTGTCGAAAAAAGGCAATATCTGCCTTGTTTTTCTTGTTGAAGTTTGCTATACTACTTTAAGTAGTTTTTGGTAACTTTAGTTTTTTACAACAATAGCATGTTTCCGGCTGTCAAAAAGAAAAGGATTTTGCGATGCCGGTGTGCGGGTGAGGGAAGAGGGAGAAGATATGTTTAAAAAAATGAAACTGGCGCCAAAGCTGGCACTCACGATTGGGAGTGTTCTCACGGTTATTCTGATCCTTTTGATTGGAATTACGGTTTCCATGTCAAAAAAGGCGATTTCAGCTTCTACGTACAGTGAACTGAACGAAATTTCAGAATCAAATGCTCTGCAAATCCAGCAAATCTTTGATGAGGCAGAATCTGTTGCTTCGGACATGCAGTATTATCTGGAATATTCTTTTAAAAGGGCTGAAGAGCATCCATCCTGGAGTGTGGTACCTACCCATCCGGCAGCGATTGCTCTTTGCCAGAGTGATATTTATGATGAAGTGCTTACTTCCATTGGCTATGATAATGAAGTCTATCTGCGGGAGACAGCCCGAAGCAGCGCGTCTTACAACGACGATCTGGCTGGTGTGGGAGTTATGTTTGAACCGTATAAATTTCAGGCTCATATGAAGGATTATGCTTTTTATGTAAGTGAAGAGAATGCAGATCAGGATATTGTTCCTTTTGGAGCGTATGAAACCTATTCCAGGGAGACCTACTATCAGAAAGCAGCCAGCACCAGACAGCCGGTTGTAACAGAGCCTTATGAATATGAAGGTTCTACTCTGGTTACATATGCCAGCCCGGTCATTCACAATAATGAGATGCTTGGGGTGGTTATGGCAGATATCAAGGTGGAGAACTTTGATAAGGTGGATGCAACCAGTGTCAATTATCCCAGCATGTATGCAACGATTTATAATGATATCGGGGAGATTATTTATGACAGTGAAGATTTGAATGATATAGGCAGAACTCTGGCAGAGTTTACTCCAAGAGCGTCTGAACTGTCCGAGATTCAGAATGGAATGGCTAAGGGGGTGGCTTTTCAGGTTGAGACTACGCGGGAAGACGGAAGAAAGGTGACTCGGTTCTTTTCTCCCATTCGGGCTGCAAAGCAAACCTGGTGGTCTTTGACTGCAGTTTCTACAAGTGATATTAATGAGGCTGTGGTTAAAACGGAATTTTGGATGATTTTTATTTCTGTGATTGCTCTTCTTGTGATTATTCTTACGATTATCCTGGTTCTAAGAAGAATGCTTGGGCCAGTGCAGGGAGTTGTGCAGGCAGCACGAAGCATTGCAGAGGGGAATCTGGAGGTGCATTTTGAGAAAACCGGCGGGGATGAGATTGGAGTCCTGTCCCGTACCTTTGAGGGCATGACAGCGAATCTGAACCGGATTGTCACAGACATGACCTATGTGCTGGGAGAGATGGCAGATGGGAATTTTGATGTGAAAAGCAGAACACAGGAAAGTTATGTGGGAGCTTATGAAGGACTTTTAAGCTCGGTCAGGCGGATGAATATGAGGTTGAGCAACACATTGTCTCAGATTGACAATGCTGCAGATCAGGTATCAGCAGGAAGCGATCAGATGTCTTCCGGAGCGCAGGCATTGTCCCAGGGAGCAGTGGAACAGGCTGCTTCTGTGGAAGAACTGGCTTCTACCATTGAGTCTATTTTGAAGCAGGTTCAGGAAACTTCTGGCAATGCGGATAAGGCCAAGGAGCAGACAGAAACCTCAGGAGAGGAGATTGCTGTATGCAGCCGCCAGATGAATGCTATGGTGGAAGCTATGGATGAAATCGGCAGGAAGTCGGCTGAGATCGGCAAAATCATTAAGACCATTGAAGATATTGCATTCCAGACGAATATTCTGGCTTTGAATGCAGCAGTGGAGGCAGCCAGAGCAGGCGAGGCGGGAAAGGGCTTTGCTGTAGTGGCAGATGAGGTGAGAAATCTGGCCAGCAAGTCAGCTACAGCATCCAACAGTACCTCGGAGCTGATTCAGGGAGCTGTGGATGCTGTGAGGAAGGGGACGGAGATTGCAAATGAGACCTCCAATTCTCTGACAAAGGTGGTGGAGAGTACTCAGATCGTTTCGGAAATTGTGGAAGAGATTGCCGTGGCAGCGGCAGACCAGTCTCGTTCTCTGGGACAGGTAACAGTAGGTATGAATCAGATCTCCAGTGTGGTACATACCAATTCAGCTACATCAGAGGAAAGCGCGGCAACCAGCGAGGAGCTTTCCAGTCAGGCTCAGATGCTTCGGAATCTGGTTGGACAGTTTAAGCTTCGGAAGGATGCAGGTTCCGGAAATTCTGGTGCTGTGGAGTTTTAAGGTATAGAGAAAAGGTCCTGTGGGAAACAGGACCTTTATGTTTATATGTAAATAGAAAAGTTTACATTTACACTCTAAAATTTCATATATATCATAAATCCCAGCTTTCTGCACATACTAGAGAAAAATACCGGGAAAGGATGACATCAATGAGAAATGATAGCAGAAACAGCAGGGAAGAAAAGCAGGGAGAGTGGAAGTCAGAGCAGGACGCCAGCATGAACAGAGAGGAGGAGAGGGTCAATAACAGTGAGGAGAAAAAAGGATTTGAAAATGGAAAGAAAAACGAAAAGGACATGGAGCAGAGGGAAGATGAGAAGCTTCAGGAATATGGACAAATGACCCTGGAGAAGAATCAGGGGAAGCGTAAGATTCATCTTCTTTCCATTATCGGAGAGATTGAGGGACATGAAAATCTGTCAGGAAATGCAAAGGCTACCAAATATGACCATGTTTTGCCGAAGCTGGCTTTTCTGGAGGATGATGACAGTGTGGACGGGCTTTTGGTGCTGCTGAACACTTCCGGAGGGGATGTGGATGCTGGTCTGGCCATAGCGGAGATGATCGCTTCTCTGACCATGCCTACAGTTTCTCTGGTCCTGGGAGGCAGCCATTCCATAGGGGTGCCTTTGTCTGTGTCTACAGATTATTCCTTTATTGTTCCCACAGGGACAATTATGATTCATCCGGTTCGGATGACTGGAATGGTAATTGGCGCGACTCAGACCTATGAGTATTTTAATATGATTCAGGACCGGATTTTAAGCTTTATCAGCACTCATTCCAGAATGGAGTATGAACAGGTCCGAGCTCTTATGCATAACACTAAAATGCTTACCAGGGATTTGGGAACGGTTTTGGTGGGAGCTCAGGCAGTGGAGGAGGGATTGATTGATGAAGTGGGAGGGATTCGGGAAGCGCTGAAGAAGCTTTATGAGATGATCGATAAGAATAGATGATAACAGTTCAGACGGCGGGGAAACTGGCATAAATTTGGGCGTCAAGCTCGCTTGTAAGCCCAAATTTATGCCAGTTTCCACATCGGATGGTCATCCGATGCTTCTTGTCCGTCGAAGACGGGCAAGAAGATGCTCCGTCTGAACTGTTACAATGGATGATAAAAAGTTCAGAAAAAATTAAATTGTGAGGAGTTGCCCTTTCTGTATGGTTTTGGTATACTGGTTTTTGTATGGATTTTAT
>CATLIJ010000276.1 GCA_949948825.1 uncultured Clostridiaceae bacterium | reverse complement strand
CAATCCACCTTCCGAATGATCCAGATTTGGAAAAATCATGGATTCTATTAAAAAAGGCCATGAAATAACTTCACTGAAAAAGCCGTCTGCCCTTCGCAAAATTATTCCATGGCTGTCCTTTGTCCTGAATCAGATACTGTCTGAAAATATCCTATTATTCACGGGAGCATGTTCTTCTCCAGCTCTGCCGAACAAACCGTTCCTTACTGGCTAAGAGATGCCCCATAATAAGACCGGTCGCTGACACCGCTCCACACCGGCTTAAAATTCTGCACCCGCTTGCTCACAGCCCACAGATGCATCCGGGAATACATGGGTACCCAGGCAGCATCCTCATGAATCAGCTTTTCCTCAAGAGCCTGATATTCTGCCAGCCGCTCATCCTCATTGACAATTCCCCTTGCAGCGCTGACCCGGGCCATTACTCCTTGATCCGGGTAATTGATGGAACGGATCTTTGACTTCTCTTCATTGCCAAAGAACGTGTAAATAAAATTCTCCGGGTCATTAAAATCCGCTGTCCAGGTAGACATAAAGGAACCCAGCTCTCCCGCCTTCCGGGTCTCCAGCCATGTAGACTCATCATAATTCTTGATCTCAGCCTGGATTCCCACTTCAGAAAGCTGCTCTTTGATAATTTCCAGGGCCATGGTCACAGTATCCGAAGCCGAGGCATCTGCTGCCAGCTCCATAGTAAATCCAGAACCATATCCAGCTTCCTCCAAAAGCGCCTTTGCCGCCTCCGGGTCATAGCTGATCTTAGTCTGGCCCTCATTAAATCCAATCAGCCCATAGGGATAAATTCCATGCTCCACCTGGCCTCTGCCCCCATAAAGGGCATCCAGAATCGCCTGACGGTCAATGGCCATCTGCACTGCCTGACGAACCTTTACATCCTGAAATGGTTCCTTATTAAAGTTCATGGTAAAATAGGTGATTCCCACCCGGGGCCCCTGGACGATCTGATCCGGATAGGTCTCCAGAAAACGGTCCGCTGCATCCGTCACAAAATCCAGATCCAGCAAATCCAGCTCTCCGCTCTCAAACATCATGGTCTGAGTCTCTGTATCCGGAATAATCTTGATCACCACTCCAGGCAGCTCGGGAGCGCCTCTCCAGTAATCGTCATTCTTCACCAGCACCAGCTGGTCATTAAAATTCCAGCCTGCAAACTTAAATGGGCCGGTTCCCACTGTCACCGCCGGTTCCATGCCAAACTGATCCCCTGCCGCCTCGGTGGCCTCACTGTCATAAATGGAAAGCCCTGGCGCTGTCAGACAGGAAAGAAACGCTGCAAACGGCTCCTTTAACGTAATCTTTATGGTATAATCATCCACCACTTCCACACCCTCCAGAGTGTCCGCAGTGCCTTCCATCAGCTCCGCTGCGCCCTTCACCTGGTCCAGAAGCTCGGTATTCAGGCCGCCCTCCACGGTCAGCAGCCGTTCAAAGGTATAAAGCACATCCTCCGCCGTAAAATTATTGCCATTCTGGAACTTCACACCCTTTTGCAGATAAAACGTATATTCCAGTCCATCTCCTGATATGTCCCACTTCTCCGCCAGACTGGGAACAATCTTGGAAACACCCTGATCATCCACCTGAATATCTGCCAGACGGTCAAATATATTCGTGGGAATCGTATAATCCTTTGTGGTCTTCTGCACATCCGCTGTCTGAATATCCGCATTCAGCACATCCATCAAAAATCCGGTTGTATCCACACCAGCGCTTCCAGCCCCGCCAGAGCCTGCTCCGCCTCCAGCCTCTGCCTCCGTGCCAGTCCCTCCGGCGGCCTCCCCGCCTCCAGCCGTGCCTCCGGACGGTTCCTTGCCGCCCCCGCAGCCTGTAAGCACCATTCCTGTCACCAGAACGCCGGCAAGCACCCGGCCAAACAATTTTTTCATAATTCCTTCCTCCTCTTTCCAGCTCCATCCCCCACAGAAAACGCATCTCTTCCTTTTGATTCAGCCCTGATTTAAAAAAATGGTGCAATTCCTCCCTGGGGCTGCACCATCGCGCACATCTATACGGAATTTCACCTTAATGTTCAAATAATACCACAGGGAGAGTGAATTTTCAACTGTTTTTTCTAACCAGGATGGACTTACGCAGCTGTTCAACGCCAATCGCATTACTCTTTTTACACAACAGCCTCTAAAATCATTCGGTTCCCAATTTGAACTGTCTTTATCCCGATCTGTTTTTTCTTATTAAAATTAAAGCTCAGCAAATATCCCTTTTTTAAATGGTAATAATCAAGATACTCTGCAAGCTGCTTTTCTCCCCTCTCATTATACTCATTCCCATGCCATATTTTCATTTCCACAATAAACTGCTCTCCCATATAATCCACCACCACATCCGTGCGCTTCGCGTCTCTGGTCTCGGCTTCAATGTAATAATTCCCTTTTCCATTGATAATAGGCTTCAAATACAACAAAAAAAGCTTTCGCCCCTGTTCCTCCAAAAAACGGATATCCTTATGTCCATAAATATCACTGTAATAAACAACAAATTTCTCCAGCACCAAATCCATATTGAGCCTGCCCTGGAAAAAAAATTGTCCCATATTCCCCTGCGCTTTTTCACTAATTACACTGGTAAACTCCTCCTCAGATAAAAAGAGATGATACAGCAGGATTTCAAATACACGGTTACTCACTTGTATACAATGGTCCTTATTTACAATATACCCAAACATGGAGGCCAGATGAATCACTGGATGATATCGGTTATAAGCTACGCGTTTTCCCTGAAACAATACTGCATGCAGCATCTCCTTAAGCTCTGGAAACTCCACAAGCTGCCTTACCATACTCTCAAACAATGAAACCGGTTCATTTAAAAAAACTTTTACAATCTCTGCGATCCCTGATTTTGTCCAAACCTCTTCTTTGCCAAAATCCTTCCTTTCTTCAAACCTCTCATCCAGCCGTCTGCAAATTGCAGAGACCAGATATGGATACCCGGAAGTATACTGATAAATCTCATCTGCGATTTGATTTACATCCATTCCTGTCCTGCAATCCAACTCATACTCCCAAAGCATCCTGGCAATCTCATCTGCCGAGAACCCCATGTCCACTCTGAACTCAGTTGCAATATTCCACGGACTGTTGTACCGATGCTCCTCCTCATTTCTGAATTTCAGCCGCAAGTTCTTAATATCATATACACCCGCAAGAATTACGGTATGAAAAATCCTTTTATTGTCCCGATCCAGATAATATCCCCGAAGCAAAGCCAGAAAGTCAAGAAAAATCTGATTATTACTGGCACTGTCCACCTCATCAATGATGAGTACAATTGGCTTTAAAGCATTAGCACACACCACACTCAGCCGCACAAACAATTCATCCAGGCTGATCTTTTCCCTTTCCAATAACTCCGCCGCTGGTTTTAACAGCAGATCCAACTGATCCGCTTGTCTGTCAGCCAGCTGTGTCGGTGTCCGGACCATTCCAGTATATACACTCATACCTTCAGGCAAGAGAAGCCGTACAAAAGCTTTCACAAATTGGGTTTCGCTTTCAAAACTGCTTGTGGAAATATTTTGAAAATCCACAAACCAAACCATATATTCATTTTTCAAAAACTCCGCCAGACTGCGCAGCATGGTAGTCTTCCCAAACTGTCTCCCCCGATTGACGCTAAAATAATATCCTGGCTCCACATAATCCCTTTTTATCTGCACAAGTCTTTGCTCCAGATCTACCATATAATGCTTTTGGGGGTTACAAATCCCCTCTGTATTAAAATGC
>CATLIJ010000275.1 GCA_949948825.1 uncultured Clostridiaceae bacterium | reverse complement strand
CAGGATACGTCTTCCTCCGGACTTAAGAACCGGATCACGAAAAAGATATGCGGCAACACTCACATAATCCCGAAGATCCATGTCATCACTGTCGCCCATCATAAATTCCCGGCCATCTGGCTTCTGCCACGCCAGATCCACATATGCCATTTTCTTCACAGTCTGAAGAATTGTCTCTGGCACAGGAATCTTATTCCTGAAAGCCAAAAGAAGCACATCCTCATAACAGTGAAGCACTTCATTGTGATACATAGGCGACTGCTCCCATTGAACCCCGTCCCTCAGAATCTGCATCCGCGCCTGTATCTCCAGATGCTCCATGGCTGTGGAAATATAGCGTTGTCTCTTCTCCTCATCTGGCATGGAAATCCCAATCTCAAAAAGCCCGTGATTCTCCAGTACTCCCCAGTTGCTGATATACCGGTAAGGAGAATGCATTTCGATAATATATTCCCCATGTTCTGTCAGACAGGAATAGAACTGCTCCACCACTTCATCTGTCAGCAAAGGACTATCTGCAAAATATCGGATGGCCTTTGTCCAGTACTCTCCCCGAAAACCAGCCTCCAAAATCCTCCAGGTAGTCTTTTCTGACTCCGGCGTCCGCTTTACCCGGCCTATCCAGTCTGTGAGAAGACGCAGAAAATGACAGACATATTTCTCATCCTTTGTCAGCCGGTATGCCTGTCCCAGGCAGATAAAATAACGATGACGGTTAAACTGATAGCTAAATTCCGGATCACTGTCCGGACGGTATTCCCAGTCCACCAGCCCCTCCGGCTCAAAACGAACCGGCTCCCAGGTCCGCTCCAGGTCATGGGCTAAATCAAACAAGAACTCATTTCTGCATACTACCTCTGCTGTCTGGATGATATGTTCGCAGTCCTCCGGCCAGTACTCCCGACAGTAAGCTGCTGCCTCATCCATCCTTTTTCCCAAATCCTTTTGATTCTCCCTGGCAAAAAACTCCTGCTTTGTCATCTTTCCCTCTTTTCTGACACAAGGATGCGCCATCTTGTCATTTTCTTGTTCTGCATATCTTCTCTTTCCTTTTGATTATCTCTTACCAATACACCTTCCAGTCTTTATTCAGTCTGGTCAGGGCCTCCATATAAAAATAATCGCCCCATATGTTGCACTCATCCACCCCATAATGATTGCAGGTATTATAAGGCGAATGATTGGAATAGGTACTGTGCAGCACCAATCCATTGGAAACAGCCGGATTCTTCACCGCATAATGGTCTGCCAGAGCCTTCACAAGCCGTTTTGCAATTCCCCGATAATATTTGGCCTGCTCCCCATCCAGATATTTTGCCATCTCCAGCATCCCGCAGGCAGCAATGGAAGCTGAGGAGGAATCTTTTGGTTCATCATCCCCATCTCCAAATTCCAAATCCCAAAACGGCACCAAATCCTCTGGCAAATGTTTCAGGAAATAATCCGTCACTCCTTCAAACAATGGAATATACTCCTGCCGCTTTGTATATCGGTATCCAATGGCTGTTCCGTACACTCCCCATGCCTGTCCTCTTGCCCATGCGGAACCGTCCCGGTATCCCTGGCAGGTAGCCCCATGGTCAGGAGCTCCGGTCTCCCGGTCAAAGAAAAAGGTATGCCATGTGGAAAAATCCTCCCGTACCACATTGGCAAGAGCTGTATGAATATGTTTTTCTGCAATCTCCCGGTACTCCTCCTCACCGGTCTCCTCTGATGCCCAGTAAAGCAGGGGAAGATTCAAAAGGCAGTCAATAATCAGACGGTAATTGTCCGGGGCATCCAAAGGCCCCCACGCCTGAATAAACTGTCCCTTCTCATGAAACCGCCCAGTCAGTTCTCTGGCAGCCATCAAAGCGGCCTGACGCCCCACCTTACTTCCTGTCAGCTTATAGCCAGCCACACAGGAGGGAGAATACAGGAAACCCAAATCATGGGTTTCCACATCTCTTTGATTCTCAATCCGCTCCAGAAAGCTTTCCATCTGTATCTTCCCGGCCTCTAAAAGCTCCTTATTTCCTGTATGCTCATAGGCCAGCCACACTTCCCCGGTCCAAAAGCCTGTAGTCCAGTCCACATTTTCTGTGGCCTCATAAAATCCGTTTTCACTGTATGCCTTTGGAAAACGCTTTGTAAATTCCGGCAGATTTCCAGTCACCAGTCTGGCTGCCCTTCCCAGGGCTTCCTCCACCTCCTCTGCCGAAATCTCAGGTTTCTCCATCAGCTCCTTAAGTCCAATCCAACTCATCTCAACCACCTCATCTCCAGTCAGCCCCCAACAGCCCTTGCTCCATCTCCTTTACAGAAGCAGTCCAAAAGCCTTCGAAAGCTGCATGCCTGCTGTCATCCCTTCACCCCGGAAGCAGCGACTCCTTCCACAAAATATTTCTGAAGTGACAAGAACACAATCAGCACGGGAATCAGGCTTAAGACTGAAGCTGCCATAATGAGTCCATACTCAGATCCAAATTGGCTGATAAACATCCGAAGCCCCAGCTGCAGCGTCTTCTTAGACTCTGTGGTCAGATAAATCAAGGGACCTAAAAAGTCATTCCATGTACTCACAAACGTAAAAATCGTAAGGGTGGAAAGGGAAGGCTTTGACAATGGAAGCATAATCCGATACCAAATCTGATACTCTGTCATTCCGTCGATTCTGGCTGCCTCACAAAGCTCTGTGGGAATCCCTTCATAAAACTGCTTCATCATAAACACACCAAAAGCAGAAAATGCCTGCAGAAAGATAATTGCCAAATGAGTATCTGCCAGCCCCATGGACCGCATCATCATAAACTGCGGCACCATGTACACCTGCCACGGCACTGCAATGGTGGCAATATAAGCAAGAAACAGCAGATCCTTTCCCTTAAAATCCAGCTTGGCAAAGGCATACGCCGCAAAGCTGCTGGTCAAAAGCTGCAGGAATGTGACAATCACCGTCAGCTTCACTGTATTCAGCACAAAGGTCATAAGAGGTATCTTGCTCCAGATGTCCACATAATTCTGCCACCTGGGATTTTTGGGAATCCACTCAATGGGGAAAATAAACACATCCTTGTCAAGCTTAAAGGACGCTGACAGCATCCACACAAAAGGCACCAGCATTACCAGGGCCAAAGCGATTAACACCACATAGAGAATCACCCGCAATGCCCTTGTTTTCGTATTCTTTATTTTCATTTACGGCTCCTCCCTAATTGGCATATTTCTTTTCACCCCGGAACTGGACCAAAGTGATTGCCAGCACCATCAAGAACAGCACCATTGCACATGCACTTGCATACCCCAAATTCCAGTTACGGAATGCTTCCTCATAAATATGATATACCAGCACGATTGCCGACTCGTTGAGCACACCTGTATTGCCCCCTGCCAGCATATACACAATATCATAAACCTTAAAACAGTTGATCGTCAGAATAATCGTGACAAAAAATGTGGTCGGCCTTAGCTGGGGCAGGGTTATGTACCAGAAACGCTGCCAGGTATTCGCCCCATCCAGTCCGCATGCTTCATAAAGCTCTCCATTGATTCCCTGTAATCCAGCCAGATAAATCACCATATAATATCCCATATTTTTCCACACAGAAAAAAGGACTACAGTAAACATCACCCAATTTTTATCTGCTGACCACTTGGGAAGGCTTTTTGCTGCCATTCCCAGATTGTAGAGAATCATATTCACCGGACCGCTTTTTGCCGGAGAAAACAACATATTCCACACTGCTGCCACTGCCACCAGAGATGCCACATAGGGGAAAAAGCTGACGGTCCTGAAAAAATTTCTCCC
>CATLIJ010000274.1 GCA_949948825.1 uncultured Clostridiaceae bacterium | reverse complement strand
GATCTGGTATAAGGATAAAAACGGCATTCACAAAAAGGTGAATAAAAGCTTTTGCGAAGCAGTAAATAAGACCAAGGAACAGGTACAGGGCCGGGGACACGCATATATTTGGGATGTGGAAGAGGATGATCCAGCCTGCATTGAATCTGAAGAGGAGGTAATGCGGCTGGAGAAAACCTGTATTTCCGAGGAAACCATCAAGACCGGCGAGGGAGAGAAGACTCTTACTGTTTACAAATCTCCGTTGTATGATTTGGATGGAAGTGTCATGGGTACAGTTGGGGTGGCAATTGATGTGACCCAGGAGAGGGTTTACAAACAGGAGATTATTAAAAAGAGCCATGCTTTAGAGACCATTTTTACTACTATGGACTGCGGAGTAATGTGTCATAACCTGGATGGCTCCCGGATTTTGAGTGTCAACCGGGCTGCACTGAAGATTCTTGGCTATGAGTCAAAGGAAGAGCTGATGGCTGACGGATTTGACCTGGTGGCTTCTTCCATTGTGAAGGAGGACAGGGAAAGGATTCAGGGACGAATCCGAACCCTGAAAAAAGAAGGAGACAATGTCAGTGTGGAGTATCGGGTCCGCCATAAGGATGGGGAGATTCTGCATATCACAGGAAATGTAAAGCTGATTGAAGAAAATGGCACCTTGTTTTACCAGCGTTTTCTTTTGGATTGTACAGCTCAGAAGCTTCAGGAGGAGAAGGACAAAAGGCATCAGCTGGAGTTGATCCATGCTTTGAGCATTGATTATAATTTGGTTTGTTTTTTTGATCTGGATACAGGCACTGCGACAGCAATTCAGATGGATGAAGGCTATAGTGATCTGTTTGGCTCAGTATTTTTGGGAGGCTTGTCTTTGGAGGAAAGTATGGGCCTTTATATTGAGCAGTTTGTCTGTGAAGAAGACCGGGAGATGATGTCAGAGGCCTTTTCTTTGAAGCAGCTGGAAGAAAAATTGACAGATAATCTCACTTATTATGTGAATTATCGCGCTTATTTGGGAGAGGAAGTAAATTATTTCCAGATCAAGGCGGTTCGCACCGGAGAGTGGGAAACGCATCACAGTATTGTTTTGGGAATCCGCAATGTAGATGAGGAAACCCGCCGGGAGATGCAGAAAAAGGAGCTTCTGGAGGATGCCCTTTTACAGGCAAAACGGGCAAGCAAGGCAAAAAGCGTGTTTCTCTCCAATATGTCCCATGATATCCGGACTCCTATGAATGCGATTGTAGGCTTTACCTCTCTGGCCATTACCCATATTGATCAGAAAGATCATGTGGAGGAATATTTAAAAAAGATTCAGACCTCGGGCAACCATCTTTTAAGTCTGATCAATGATGTATTGGATATGAGCCGTATTGAAAGCGGCAAGATTATTTTGGACGAACAGCTCTGCAGCCTGCCGGAGATTCTTCACGGAATCCGCAGCATTGTGCAGGCAGATATCCGTGCAAAGCAGCAGGAATTGTATATTGACACAATTGATGTGTTGGATGAGGATATTTACTGCGACCGGCTGCGCCTGAACCAGGTGCTGCTGAATCTGATCAGCAATGCAATCAAATATACAGGCGCAGGGGGTTCGGTCAGCGTGCGTATCACGGAAAAGGCCGGAGCGCCGGAGGGATATGCAAGCTATGAATTTTGCATCAAAGATACGGGCATTGGCATGAGCCAGGATTTTGTGGAGCATATTTTTGAACCTTTTGAGCGGGAGAGGACTTCCACAGTCAGCGGGATTCAGGGAACCGGCCTGGGCATGGCCATTACGAAAAATATAGTGGATATGATGAACGGCACCATTGTAGTAAAAAGCAAACAAAACGAAGGGACAGAGGTCACTGTAGCTTTTACTTTCCGCTGTAATATGGGAATCAAGGAAATACCAGAGCTGCCGGAGCTGAAGGGATGCAGGGCTTTGGTGGTGGATGATGATTTTAATGCCTGTGACAGTGTGTCCTATATGCTTCAGCAGATTGGCTTAAGGGCAGAGTGGACTTTGTCCGGAAAAGAGGCAGTGCTGCGGACCCGTCAGGCAGTGATGCGGAAAAACGCATATCATGTGTATATTATAGACTGGCTGCTGCCGGATATGAATGGCGTTGAGGTGGTGCGGAGAATCCGGCAGGAGACAAAGATGGATGTGCCGGTGATTATACTCACTGCCTATGACTGGTCCGAGATTGAACAGGAGGCAAAGGAAGCCGGAGTCTCTGCTTTTTGCAGCAAGCCTCTGTTTCTGTCCGAATTGCAAAGATGTCTGAAATCCGTGGTGAACGGAGGACGGGATCTGGAAGATGAAACAAAGAAGAAACAGGAAAAGCTTCGCAGCGGACGTATTTTGCTGGCTGAAGATAATGAACTGAATCAGGAGATTGCCACAGCTATTTTGGAGGAGGCAGGTTTTTCCGTGGAGGTTGCAAATGACGGGCAGACTGCTGTGGACATGGTGAAAAATGCAGAGCCGGATTATTACCGGGTGGTATTGATGGATGTGCAGATGCCGGTTATGGGAGGCTATGAGGCCACAAGAACCATCCGCGGTCTGGAGGATAAAAAACGGGCTGCCATTCCGATTGTTGCCATGACAGCCAATGCTTTTGATGAAGATCGGCGTGAAGCGCTGAATTGCGGAATGGACGGTCACATTACAAAGCCGATTGATATGAAAAATCTGTTTGATACCCTGGATGAGATTTTGGAGTAAAGCTTTTCAATCGTTTTTGAATAAAGGGCAGGACGCAGATTGGGGGTTTGTCTTGATCTATTTGTGGCTTTGGGCGAATGCCGATAAATCGCATTAAATAAAGTGTTAGGCGTTTTCAGACGGAGAAGAAGAGTGAACAGCTATTGAAGGAATAAAATTGGTAAAAAGAAGCAGAATAGAAAAGGTCAGTAATAATCGGAGGGTCTTAAGCCCTCCGATGTTATCTGGCATTATTTGTAGTTGGGGTAATTATTTCACCGTTAAAAATTCGCGGATAGTATTTGAAAAAGGTTATTATCTCTATAATTTTAATTATTGTGTCTTCATCTATACTGACAAGAGGAGGAATATCTCTAAAGGAATGTAAAATTTCATTTAAGTCATTGTTGTATTGCTGCAGAAAAATGGCAATAAGCTATAGTTCCGCCATTTTTTCGACTTACACATAAATCCGTTATTTTATGTAGTTTAAGGCATCGAATCACTGTTTTTGTAATCGGATCTGTAACTCCTGAAAACTCTCCAATGCGCTTTGCAGATTTTCGATAATGTCTACAGCGAGTTCATCTGGTGCGGGGAGGCCGTCCAAATCCGCGAGAGATTTATCTTTAATCCAGAAAATATCAAGGCTTGTCTTATCACGCTGCAAAATTTCATCTACGGAAAACCTCCGCCAGCGGCCATCGGGATTTTGCTCTGACCAAGTTTCTCGGCGTTCATGACGATTGAGCGGATTGTAACAGGCTATAAAATCAAGCAGGTCTGCATCGGTCATGGGGTGTTGCTTCAAGGTAAAATGCATATTCGTGCGGAAATCGTAAATCCATACTTCCTTCGTTTGCCGCTCCGGGCTGGCCGGACGTTTATCAAAGAAAATAACATTTGCTTTTACACCAGGCTTATAGAATATTCCTGTCGGCAAACGCAGGATGGTATGCAAATCAGTAGTTTCCAGTAGCTTTTTCCGCACAATCTCTCCGGCTCCGCCCTCAAACAGCACATTATCCGGCACAACAACTGCCGCTTTGCCCGTGGCTTTTAAAATAGTATTGATATGCTGCACAAAATTTAGTTGTTTATTGGATGTGGTTGTCC
>CATLIJ010000273.1 GCA_949948825.1 uncultured Clostridiaceae bacterium | reverse complement strand
GGGCTGCTAAAAACTCACCAAATGTATTGGTAATGCTCTCTTTTTCAAAAGCAACCAGCTTGTTCCCAATAGTCTCATCATAATCTGTAAAGCAGACATACACAGTCTTTACCCGCTCTCCCCGGTCAAAACCGTCAAATACATCATCGCAGAACACATGGGTCAGCTCTCTGGCACGGTCAGGACGGAAATTGTAAAAGATAATGGAGTCATTGTCCTGAATGGATGCCACCGGAGCTCCGTTCTCTGTGATTACTGTAGGCATCATAAACTCGTCCGTCTTTCCCTCGTCATAGGAAGCCTGAATCGCTTTTGTGGCGCTGCCGCTCTTCACTCCCTCCCCTTTGGTCAGGGCATCATAGGAAAGCTTCACCCGGTCCCAGTTCTTATCCCGGTCCATGGCATAATAGCGGCCTGCCACAGTAGCCACCTTGCCCACTCCCAGCTCTTTCATCTTTTCTTCCAGAGCAGCCACATAGTCTCTGCCGGAGGCCGGCGGTGTGTCTCTTCCGTCCAGGAAGCAATGTACATATACCTTGCTCAGATTATTTCTTCTGGCCAGCTCCAAAAGTCCGTAAATGTGAGTATTGTGGCTGTGTACACCGCCATCCGATACCAGTCCGTACATATGCAGGGCAGAGTCATGCTTTTTACAGTTTTCCACTGCTTCCATAAATGCCTTGTTCTCAAAGAAATCTCCATCCTGAATAGATTTGGTAATACGGGTCAGCTCCTGATATACGATCCGTCCTGCTCCCATATTCAGATGTCCCACCTCTGAATTGCCCATCTGCCCCTCTGGAAGCCCTACGGCCATGCCGCTTGCCTGCCCTTTTACAAATGGACACTGGCTCATCAGCTGGTCCATCACCGGGGTCTTCCCTTCACAGACCGCATTTGCCTCACAATTGTCATTGAGGCCATATCCGTCAAGAATCATCAATACTACTGGTTTCTTACTCATGTGAAATCTCCTTTTATTCTCGTGGAGGCAACAAGCCAAGACACGTTTTTTTCCAGTTCATTGTACTTTATTTTAAACAATTTTTCAAGGTTTTGCCAGATAATTTTGTAACAATTCAAAAGGCAGGTTCTTTTCTCCCAAAGGCAGCTTTTCCCTCACTTCCTGAATCTGCTTTGCAATATATTCCACATCCTCTCTTAAATCTCTGGCAGACATCCGGATGCATCCAGCTCCCTGAATAATCAGTTGTTCCAATCCATCTGAAGTCGCAACCGTCACGCGGGCTTCTCTTCCCATCTTATAGGCAAACCGCTCTATATACTGATCTGCTGTCTCCGCCTCTTTTGTATATACCACATGAATATTGTGATAATCTTCCGTATGTCCCTGATTGCCTGCCACTTTATAAGCATCAAACACAACAATCACCACACATAAACGGAATGCCTGATAATTACAAAGAAGATCCATGAGCTGATACCTGGCTCCGTCTATGGTCTCCTTTGCCAGCTCCCGAAGCTCTTCCCAGGCAAAAATAATGTTATATCCATCCACCACCAGATATTCTTCCCTGGACTTATCCGGCATACCTGCCTGCCTGTAACTGCCTCTTCTCTCCATCCCCCCTTTCTTCCCTCTGTTCTGTTTTTCTTCCGTTCCCTCTTCTGCTGGCTTTTTCTGATAATTCACCTGTCTGGGACTATCATAAGGCTGCCTTTTTTTGGGAGTTCCATAAGTACGTGCAAAAATTTCCTCTAACTCCTTATCCTCTGCCCCAAAGGCCCTTTCCCTCTGACGCTCCTCACCTCCAGCACCTCCAGATCCTTCTCTGCCTCCTGTCTGCCTCTCTGCCTTTCCCCTCTCTTCTAAATCTGTCTCCTGCCCTTCTTTGCTGCCTGCAAGCTGACGAATCACAGCTGTACTGTCCACATGCATATAATCCTTCACCTGATTCCATGGCACCACAAAACCTGCCCCATGGGCGCAGAACACAGAACCAGTGGGATTTTCCAAATCCCCGTCCGGATCATAACCAGACTCCTCCACAACCTGTTCTTCATTGTGACAGGGTTCATAGCCTTTTAACACACAGGAAAGCCTCCCCCTCCCCCTTGTATACCGAGTCACTTCCATGGAATAATCCTGCATGGCAGCCGCCGGAGCACTTCCCACCAGAACCATTTCCTCTCCCTCTGAAAAGGGAGGTTCAAATATTCCGCAAAAACGCTCCAAATCTGACATGGCTCTTCCCACACACTCTGCCGGCACCTCCAGACGAAAAGTGTAATAAGGCTCCAAAAGCCTGCATCCTGCCTCCTGAAGACCCTGACGCACAGCCCGGTAGGTGGCCTGACGGAAGTCCCCGCCTTCTGTGTGTTTCAGATGAGCACGTCCGGCAATGAGCGTAATTTTCATATCTGTAATCTCTGCGCCTGTCAGAACGCCTCTGTGAAGCTTTTCTTCCAAATGGGTCAATATTAATCTCTGCCAGTTCCGGTCCAGCACATCCTCACTGCAGCAGGTATCCAGCTGAATACCGCTTCCCTTTTCCGCTGGTTCCATCCACAGATGAACCTCCGCATAATGGCGCAATGGCTCAAAATGTCCCACCCCTTCCACAGCTCTTTTGATCGTTTCTTTATAAACAATTTTTCCTGTGCCAAATTCCACCAGAACTCCAAAACGCTGCCAGATAAGATTTTTTAAAATATCCAGCTGAACTTCGCCCATAATCTGAGCATGGATTTCCTGCAGCGTCTCATTCCAGACAATATGAAGCTGCGGCTCCTCTTCCTCCAATTGCTTCAGGCATCCCAGCATTTTGGGCATGTCCGAGCCTTCCGGAAGCAAAATCCGATAAGTCACAACTGGCTCTAACAGCGGCAGCTCTGACTCTTTCTCTGCGCCAATCCCCTGCCCTGGATAGGTCTTGATTGGTCCTGTCACTGCACAGACCATCCCTGCCTCTGCCTCCCCGGTTGTCTCAAATTTATCCCCGGAATAGATACGGATTTGATTGACCTTCTCTTCCTCCTTTCCGGGAAGCAGCTCCCGGACTTTTAAGCTGCCTCCTGTAATCCGCATATGGGTGAGACGGTTTCCCTGGCTGTCTCTGGAAATCTTAAAAACCTTTGCCCCAAATGTCTCCTTTGGCCTGGGACACTGAAGCCATCTTTGCAGACCTGTCAGAAATTCCTCCACTCCATCTCCCTTGAGGGCAGAGCCAAAATAACAGGGAAACACCTTTCGGTCTCCAATCAATCTCTGAATGTCATGATCCTCTATTCTTCCCTGTTCCAGGTAATTGTCCAAAAGCGTTTCATCACACATGGCAAGACTTTCCAGAAGCGGGTCTCCCCAGGCGCTGAAATCCATACAATTCTCATCCAGCCTGTGGCAAAGCTCCTTCATAAGCTTCTGCTCATCTGTACCCTTTTGATCCATCTTATTGACAAACAGAAAGCATGGAATGTGATAGCGCTTCAGCAGACGCCACAAAGTCTGAGTATGGCCCTGGACCCCGTCTGCCCCGCTGATCACCAGGACTCCGTAATCCAGCACCTGCAGCGTCCGCTCCATCTCCGCCGAAAAATCCACATGTCCAGGCGTATCCATCCAGGTTACAGACACATCTCCCATAGAAAATACTGCCTGCTTGGAAAAAATGGTGATCCCTCTGGCCCGTTCCATCTCGTTTGTATCAAAATGAGTGTCGCCTGTATCTACCCGCCCCATTTTACGTATTTTTCCTGTCCGATATAAAATCTGCTCGGACAATGTTGTCTTGCCTGCATCTACATGGGCCAAAATCCCAATGACCGTTCTCCTCATTCTGCTCTTCCTTTATCGTTTTCTGAAAA
>CATLIJ010000272.1 GCA_949948825.1 uncultured Clostridiaceae bacterium | reverse complement strand
AAATTTAAGCAAAAGGTGGTTCCCGGAGATCGTCTGAAGCTGGAATGTGAGATTATCAAGCAGAAGGGGCCAGTGGGAATCGGAAAGGCTGTTGCCACCAATGCAGAGGGCAAGGTGGCTGTGTCCGCAGAATTGACATTTATGATTGGTTAAACACGAGGTAAACCTATGTTTGAAAAAATACTGATCGCAAACCGCGGCGAAATTGCGGTGAGAATTATCCGTGCGTGCCGGGAAATGGGGATTAAGACAGTGGCTGTCTACTCGGAGGCAGACAGGGACAGCCTGCACACGCTTCTGGCAGATGAGGCTATCTGTATTGGTCCGGCTCCATCCGGACAGAGTTATTTGAACATGGAGCGGATTCTGGCGGCAACTGTTGCCATGAAGGCTGAGGCTATTCATCCGGGATTTGGATTTTTGTCGGAAAATGCACGGTTTGCAGAATTGTGTGAAAAGTGTAAAATTGCTTTTATCGGGCCTTCGGCTTCCATTATCAACCGAATGGGAAATAAATCAGAAGCCCGCAAGACCATGATGGAGGCAGGAGTGCCTGTGGTTCCCGGAGGAAAAGAGCCAGTGCATAAAGCGGATGAGGCTCTTGTACTTGCAAAAAAAATCGGCTTTCCGGTTATGATTAAGGCTTCCTCAGGCGGCGGCGGAAAGGGAATGCGGATCTCTTACGGCGAGGAGGATTTTGAGGCAAATTTCCAGAATGCTCAGATGGAATCCATCAAGGGTTTTTCGGATGATACCATGTATCTGGAAAAGTATATTGAAAAGCCCCGGCATATTGAGTTTCAGATTATGGCGGACAAGCATGGAAATGTAGTTCATCTTGGAGAGCGGGACTGTTCCATCCAGAGGCGTCACCAGAAGGTTCTGGAGGAGTCTCCGTCTGTGGCTATTTCCAGTGAGCTGAGGAAGAGAATGGGTGAGACAGCTGTCCGTGCGGCAAAGGCAGTTGGATATGAAAATGCCGGCACTATTGAGTTTTTGCTGGATAAGGACAAGAATTTCTATTTTATGGAAATGAACACCCGGATTCAGGTGGAGCATCCGGTGACAGAATTAGTCAGCGGAATGGATTTGATCAAAGAACAGATCCGGGTGGCAGCAGGAGAGCCTTTGAGTGTATCTCAAAATGAGATTCATATTCAGGGACATGCCATTGAGTGCCGGATTAATGCAGAAAATCCATCCAGGAATTTTATGCCGTGTCCGGGGCGGATTACCAATGTGCATGTGCCGGGAGGAAATGGTATCCGGGTGGATACGCATATTTATAATGACTATAAGGTTCCTGCCAATTATGATTCCATGCTGATGAAGCTTATTGTTCATGGAAAAGACCGGGAGGAGGCCATTGCCAAGATGAGAAGCGCTTTGGGAGAGCTGATTATTGAGGGAATTGACACGAATCTGGATTTCCAGTTTGAAATTCTTTGCCATCCTGCCTATGAGGACGGGGACACGGATACACATTTTATACAGACGTATTTTCCAGAATATTGTAAATAAGTTACTTTTCAGAAATAACAGGAACAGTTTTTTGACGAGCTGTTGAGAAAAGGATGACCAGTTATGCTTAAAAATATGTTTAAAAAGACATATACCGTGATTGATACCAGATACCGGTCACAGAGGAAAGAGGAGGAGCCCAACATTCCCCAGGGACTTTGGCGCAAGTGCAACAAATGCGGCCAGCCGATTTATGTGGAGGACGTAAAAAATAATTTTTATGTCTGCCCCAAGTGCGGGGGATATTTCCGGGTTCATGCATACCGCAGGATTGAAATGCTGATGGATGAAGGCACCTTTGAAGAGTGGAATCAGGAGATGGAATTTGCCAATCCTCTGGATTTTCCGGGATATGAGAGAAAGGTTCAGGCTGCTAAGGAGCGGACCAATCTAAATGAGGCCATTGTCACAGGAAAGGGCAGGATAAACAATCAGGAGACAGCCTTTGGAGTGTGTGATGCCAGGTTCCTTATGAGCAGCATGGGACATATTGTAGGGGAAAAGATTACCCAAATGGTAGAGCGGGCCACGGCGGAAAAGCTGCCGGTGATTCTTTTTGCCTGCTCCGGCGGAGCACGCATGCAGGAGGGAATTGTGTCTTTGATGCAGATGGCAAAGACTTCAGCTGCTTTGAAACGGCATCATGAGGCAGGTCAGCTTTTTGTCAGTGTTCTGACAGATCCTACCACAGGCGGGGTGACGGCCAGCTTTGCCATGCTGGGGGATATTATTCTGGCAGAACCAAATGCTTTGATTGGATTTGCAGGGCCGCGGGTGATTGAGCAGACCATACGGCAGAAGCTGCCAGAAGGCTTTCAGAGGGCGGAGTTTTTGCTGGAACATGGATTTGTAGATAAAATTGTGGAGCGGAAGGACCAGAAGGAAGTATTGAGTCAGATTCTCCGGCTTCACAAAAAGACAGAGGAAAATGGCTGTGTAATTCCGGACAATGTAAAGGAGGCAGCCGGGATTGTGAGAGAGCCTTTAATGTCTTCTGGTCTGTTTGATTTTGGAAAAAATAAAAAGAACAGCAAAAAGAAGGAGAATCAGGTTCCTGAGGAAAAGACTGCCTGGGATATGGTTCAATTATCTCGTGCGCCGGGACGTCTTACGGCGGCAGATTATATCGATGCGGTTTTTGATGACTTTATGGAGTTTCATGGAGACCGGTATTTTGGCGATGACGGGGCGATTATCGGCGGAATTGCTTCCTTCCATGGCAGGCCGGTGACAGTAATCGGACAGCAGAAAGGAAAAAATACCAAAGAAAATATTAAATGTAATTTTGGTATGCCTTCTCCGGAAGGGTACCGGAAGGCTTTGCGTCTTATGAAGCAGGCTGAGACCTTTGGGCGGCCTGTGATCTGCTTTGTGGATACGCCAGGGGCTTTCTGCGGTCTTGAGGCTGAGGAGCGGGGCCAGGGCGAAGCCATTGCCCGGAATCTGTTTGAGATGGCTTCTTTGAAAGTTCCGGTACTTTCCATTGTGATCGGCGAGGGCGGCAGCGGGGGCGCTTTGGCTCTTGCAGTTGCCAATGAAGTGTGGATGATGGAAAATGCAATCTATTCTATTTTGTCTCCTGAAGGATTTGCTTCCATTTTGTGGAAAGACAGCAAAAAAGCGCCGGATGCAGCCAGAGTGATGAAAATTACAGCTGTGGATTTGTATGAGCGGGGATTTATTGAACAGATCATTCCGGAGGAGAAACCGGCGGACTCAGATACACTGCCAGTTTTGTCTGGAATTTTGAAAGAAAAAATGGAAGTGTTTTTCAAGGAATATGACGCTATGACTGAGGAAGAGATTGTGGAACAGCGTTATAAGAGATTCCGGGTTATGTGATTGAGGGAGACAGTTCACGGGGCAAATCTGGTTGTGAGCTGTAATCATTTTATAGACAGAAGGGGGAGACAGGCGTGAAGAATATCAAACCGTTAGTGATTGGGGATTTGACTGCAAAATATCCTGTCATACAAGGCGGTATGGGAGTGGGCATCAGCCTTTCTTCCCTGGCAGGCGCTGTGGCAAAAGCAGGCGGTATTGGGATTATCTCTACGGCGCAGATTGGATTTCGGGACCCGGATTTTCTGAATGATCCTATGGGAGCCAATATGCGTGCCATAGGAACTGAGTTTGAAAAGGCGAGGGCCATTGCCCCGGAGGGAATTATTGGCTTTAACATTATGGTGGCTACAAGAAATTATGCCCAGTATGTGAAGGAAGCTGTGAAGGCAGGAGCAGATTTGATTATCTCCGGCGCCGGATTGCCGGTGGAGCTGCCAGGATATCTGGAAGAGGCGAAAAGGATTGCCGGGGAAGCGGG
>CATLIJ010000271.1 GCA_949948825.1 uncultured Clostridiaceae bacterium | reverse complement strand
GTGATTGGGTATATGGAGTCCGGTTTCCGGGATGTGTTTTCCACAAAGCCCATTCAGTCCATGGCTGATTTTAAAGGAGTGAAGATCCGTGTGATGCAGAATGACGGACAGCTGATGGCCTTTACCTCCTTTGGAGCAAATCCCATCGCTTTATCTGCTTCCGAGCAGTTTACCGCCTTACAGCAGGGAACCATTGATGCCTGTGAAAATGCAGTGTCCAACTGCTGGATCAATAAGTTTTACGAGGCAGGGGTAAACTCGGTAATCAACACAAAACACTGCTTTGTGTATATTCCGCTCTGTATGAGTGACAATGCCTGGAACAAGATTCCGGAGGATCTGCGGGATACTTTTGTGAAGGCTGTATGGGAAGGCTGCCGGGAGCAGTGGAAGTATCTGGATGAGGCCAATGCAGAAGCCAAAGGAAATCTGGAAGGCGCTGGAGTTACCTTTTATGACATTGATGTGGAAGAGATGAAGGCAGCTTACACAGCAGAGCAGCAGAAGAACGGAACAAACTATGATGCAGAATGGGTTGCGGCAATTGATGCAGCAAAAGCGGCTGTGCAGTAAGCCTGCATATGTCCGGCTGCGGATTTTCGAAATAAGGAGAAGAAGATGAAAGGACTGAAAAAAGTATTGTCATATATCACCACTGCAGAATATGCAGTCATGATTGCCGCTTTTGTGGCAATGGTGCTGGCTTACTTTATTTCTGTGGTGAACCGGAACCTGATCAAGGCTTCCATGCCCTGGACAGAGGAAATCGCTTTGTACAGCATGACCTACATGGCTCTTTTGGGAACAGAGGTAGGGCTGCGGGACGGTACTCAGGTGGCAGTGACCGCTGTGATTGATAAGCTTCATGGTATGGTCCGGAAGGTTGTGGATCTGGTGGAACAGATTGTGTTGGAGATCTTTTCCTTTGTGATGGTGAAGGCCGGATTGGCTCTGTTTTTCAAACAGATGCAGACCGGCCAGACCACACCGGTATTAAAGATTCCCATGTCATTTATGTATTTTTCCCTGGTGCTTGCCTTTGGACTGATTTTCCTCATTCAGGCAGTTACCCTGGTGGAAAAGATTATGGCTCTGACAAAAAAGGATGAGGAGGTGGCTTCATGAACGCGGGGATTATCTTATTTGCAGCCTTTGCCTTGTGTCTGGTAATCGGTGTGCCGGTTTCCATCTCCCTTGGGGTGGCTTCCCTCTGCTCGGTTGTGTTCGGCGGGCTGTCTGCCTCCTCCACAGTAATTGCCCAGCGGATTTTCGGAGGGCTGCAGTCCACCTCTATTATGGCGATTGCGTTCTTTGTCCTGGCTGGAAACCTGATGACCCAGGGCGGCATTTCCAAGAGAATCGTGAATTTTGCCAACTGTCTGGTGGGAAATGTGCGAGGCGGCATGAGCCTTGCCCTGGTGCTGGCATGCGCGTTCTTTGCAGCTCTGTCCGGCTCAGCGCCAGCCACAGTAATTGCCATTGGCACCATGCTTTACGGTGATATGGTAAAGCTGGGGTATCCAGGAGACCGGACAGCAGGACTTTTGGTGGTATCCGGCGGCCTGGGGCCAATCATTCCTCCCTCCATTATCATGGTAATCTACTGCACCCTGACCGGGGCTTCTGTGGGAAACATGTTTAAGCAGGGAATGATGATCGGCGTGACCATTATGGCAGTGCTCATGGCAGAGGTGATTTACTTTGCCAATAAGGAGAAATGGCCCAAGCAGAGTGTGAAGCGAAGCGGGGGAGAGGTGTTTAAGATTCTCATTGATGCTATCCCTGCCCTGATGACTCCAATCATTATTTTAGGCGGCATTTATTCTGGTATGCTGACCGCCACGGAGAGCGCGGCAGTGGCAGTGGTGTGGGCAGCCATCGCAGGACTGTTCATCTACAAAGAACTGACTTTTAAGGATTTAATTCCGATTTTAAAGGACTCTGCCAAAAGCTCAGCCATGCTTCTGTTTATTATCGCAGCGTCCACGGCATTTTCCTGGGTATTTACCTTTTCAGGAGCTTCCCAGGCCCTGGTAAATGGGGTGATTGCCATGAATCTGAATGCTACGCTGTTCTGCTTTGTGGTAGCTGTCATTCTGTTGATTTTCGGAACCTTTATGGAAGGAACAGCCATTGCGGTTTTGCTGGTTCCGGTGCTGTGGCCCATAGCTCAGAGCATGGGAATTGATGTGATTCATTTTGGTATGATTGTATGTATTTCCAATGTGGTAGGCACCATGACGCCGCCTGTGGCTGTGAATATTTTCTCGGCGTCCACAGTGTCAAAGCTGAAGATGGGAGATATTGCAAAGGCGGAGATTCCGTTTTTGATCGGATATGTGGCAGTGTTCCTGCTTTGCGTGTTCTCGAAAACATTCTGTACGTTTTTGATTTGACGCCCGTCTGAATGGTTGCGGTTGGATTACAGAATATCCAGCAAAACGCGCTGATGCCGTGTTTTGTTGGATTGACATAAGGAGTGTATATGATACAGGGAAAGATAACAAAAGAGCGGATGGAAAAGTGGAAGTTTCTTTCACCGGAGGAAGAAGGATTTTTTGAAGTGATTGCAGGGCTACAAAGGGAACAGGGGGTTGGTCTGGAAGAAGGGCTGCGTCCAAAAGGGGCGGACTGCTGTTTCATTGCAACGGATGTAGAGAAGGTGGAGGACTGCCGGGCATTGATTGACAAGACTGTGGAAAGATACGGGAAAATTGACGGTTTAGTAAATGATGCGGGGATTTTTCCTTGTATCCCCTTTGAAGAAGTAACGGAAGAAATCTATGACCGGGTGATGAATACAAATATCAAAGGCGCTTATTTCTGTACCCAACAGGCGGTATCGCATATGAAGGGGCAGGGATTTGGCTCCATCGTAAATATTGGCTCCACCCATTGGCAGATCGGGGGCAGCGGCCTGAGCGCCTATGGCATATCGAAGGGAGGGCTGCACACCCTGACCGAACATATTGCCCATCATTATGCCCCTTATGGAATACGCTGCAATTGGGTGTCGGTGGGATGGGTGATGTCGGAAGGCGAGCTGGCCAGGTGCTTGGATTTGGGAATGACAGAGGAAGAAATTGCCGCCCAGGCCAAGAAAGAAATCCCCACAGGCAGTTTCCAGACAGCAGAGGACATCGCATATGCATGTGTCTATCTTTTATCGGATGAATCCAAACAGGTGTTGGGAACGGATATTAATGTGACAGGAGGATTTAGGGCAGTGGGAAGAATCGGGTAAAGAAGGGGATAACCAAGTTTGTGTCTGCGCAGCATCCACAAACTTGACAGGCGCAAAAAGCTGTGCAGAAATGGAGAAAAATATGGAAAAACAGTTGAAAATAGCGATTATTGGAGCAGGGAGCTCGCAATTTTCCGGGGGGATTATCAGGGATATTTGTGTGACGCCCAGGCTGCACGGAGTTAAGATTGCATTGATGGATGTGGATGAAAAAAGGTTGCAGTTTATTTTTGCTATGGGGAAAAAACTGGCAGGGGAACTGGATGCAAAAATTGATTTTGAGATGACTTTGAGCAGGGAAAAGGCTTTGCAAGGGGCAGATTTTGTAATCAATACGGCGCAGGACGGAGGGCATAGCTGGGCTACGGAGATGCAGATGATGGCCCGGAGGCATGGATATCAGGATGGCGCAATGCTTTCCCTTGTATATAATGGAGCTTTTTTGCTGGATGTGGCCAAGGACGTGGAACGTATTTGCCCGGAGGCTTATTTGATTCAGTCCGCTAATCCGGTGTTTGAAG
This sequence comes from uncultured Clostridiaceae bacterium, assembly GCA_949948825.1. GTDB lineage: Bacteria > Bacillota > Clostridia > Lachnospirales > Lachnospiraceae > Brotaphodocola. The sequence goes on along the minus strand of CATLIJ010000271.1, from coordinate 118 downwards.
GATGTACGGCAATTACCAGGAGTACGAAAGTAAAGACAATAGGCTTATGCCATGGACATTACGGATATAGGGATATTGCTAAAGTGCTGGGGCTGGATTTAAAAGATGTGACAGCAAA
>CATLIJ010000270.1 GCA_949948825.1 uncultured Clostridiaceae bacterium | reverse complement strand
AATCTGTATACCCTTCCTTTGGGTTTTATGGCTCCGGACAGCTTTTTGAATCAGTGGGAGATGGAGCTGGGCAATCCGGTGGATGTACAGAATGCCCTGACACGGAGCATTGGCGCGGAGCCGGTTCTTCATATGGTGATGGATGTGTCTGCTGCCGGACAAAATTTGATCTTCCGTCCGGAGGAAAGCGGAGAATATTATGCTTATGTCGGTCAGAAAAAGGCAGATAAGGTGACTGTGTCTACCTGGAAAGGGACAAAGACTTACAGCAATGTGGACCGGGGCTATCTGCTGGAGCTGGGGTACTGTGTAGCAGAGGAGGAGGTGACTCTCACCGCAGAGGGGGCAGTGGATGGAATCTGGGCGGATGTGTACCGCTTTTCAGACACAGGAATGGTGCAGGCGTATGAAAAGCTTGCCAAGGCTCCGTGGGAGCTGACCAGCTGGCAGGAAACCCGGCTGGAGGGAACCATATCTTCCGGAGAGGGCGGCACTATGATGACCACAATTCCTTTTGATGAGGGATGGACCGTACTGGTAGACGGAGAAAGGCAGGAGTCAGTCAAGCTTTTGGAGGCTTTTCTCGGAGTGGTCCTGGAACCGGGCAGCCATGTGATCTCCATGACTTATCAGCCAAAGGGACTGAAGGAAGGCAGATGGATCAGCGCCGGATGCCTGCTGATGCTCGTGCTTGTGGAGACAGGAAGCTGGCTTTGGAGAAAAAAGAGAAGTCAGTGGGAGCTGGAAGAGGAGAAAGAATGGCATTTGGAGGAGGATTATGAGGCCATAGAGGAAGACTGTGAGCCGGAGATGGGCGAGAATAGTACAATTTGGAACGAGAACACAGAACAAGGAGAGAAAACAGAATGAAGCTTTGGGGCGGACGTTTTACAAAAGAGGAAAACCAGCTGGCGCATAATTTTAATGAGTCATTGTCCTTTGACCAGAGATTATACCGTCAGGATATTGAAGGGAGCATTGCCCATGTGACGATGCTGGCAAAACAGGGTATTGTGACAAATGAGGATCAGGAAGCCATTGTAAAGGGGCTTTCCGGGATTTTAGCAGATGTGGAGGCTGGAAATCTGGAATTTTCCCCGGAATATGAGGATATTCATTCCTTTGTGGAGGCAAATCTGATTGAGAGAATCGGTGAGGCAGGAAAGCGGCTGCATACCGGGCGCAGCCGGAATGACCAGGTGGCTTTGGATATGAAGCTTTACTGCCGGGATGAGATTGCAGAGCTGGACCATCTTCTGAAGGCTCTGCTGAGCAGGCTGCTTGAAATCATGGAAAAGAATCTGGATACCTATATGCCTGGATTTACCCATTTGCAGAAGGCTCAGCCTGTTACCCTTGCCCATCATATGGGAGCTTATTTTGAGATGTTTTCCAGAGACCGGAAAAGGCTGAAAAGCATTGGGGAAAGGATGGATACCTGTCCTTTGGGCTCAGGGGCTCTGGCTGGTACCACCTATCCTCTTGACAGGGCATACAGCGCCTCTTTGCTGGGATTTGCCGGTCCGTCTTTGAACAGCATGGATTCAGTGGCAGACCGGGATTATGTGATTGAGCTTCTTTCCGCGCTGTCCATTATATCCATGCACCTAAGCCGTTTTTCAGAGGAAATTATTCTATGGAATTCCAATGAATACCAGTTTGTGGAACTGGATGACGGATACAGCACGGGAAGCAGCATTATGCCGCAAAAGAAGAATCCGGACATTGCAGAGCTGGTTCGCGGCAAGACCGGGCGCGTTTATGGGGCGCTTATGGGGCTGTTGACTACAATGAAGGGACTTCCTCTTGCTTATAATAAGGATATGCAGGAAGATAAGGAGCTTACCTTTGATGCCATTGACACAGTTAAGAGCAGTCTGGTTCTGTTTACCGGAATGGTGAGTTCCATGACCTTCCGGAGGGAGGTTATGGAGGCGAGCGCAAAAAAAGGGTTTACCAATGCCACGGATGCGGCAGATTACCTGGTCAGCCGGGGAGTTCCCTTCCGGGATGCCCATGGGATTGTGGGACAGTTAGTGCTGTGCTGTCTGGAAAAGGGAATTGGGCTGGACGAATTGCCTTTGGAGGAATACCGTCGGATCAGTCCGGTTTTTGACCAGGATATTTATGAGGCGGTCAGTATGAAAACCTGTGTGGAAAAGCGCCTGACCATCGGAGCGCCGGGGCAGGAGGCGATGAGGCAGGCGATTGAAGTATATAAAAAGAGACTGGAGGAGGAATAAATCCTCCTCTTTTTAATTTGGAATGAGAAATACTTCCGCAGAGCGGCTGCCGTGTCGGTATGCCTGCGAATGAGTGTCATAGTAAATATCAATGTGTTTTCCCCTGACTCCGCCTCCGCAGTCTTCCGCAGTGTATACTGTGCCATTGATCATAAGCTTTGTGCCATAGGGAATGACCCGCGGATCAACTGCAACCGTGTGGCCGGACCGGGGAATCGCGCCGGTGCTGGTGCGTTTTCCCCATTTTCCGGAACAGCGGGAACAGGGACAGTATCCTGTGGTGCGGAAGGTCCCAAGGGATTTGGGCTGGACGCTGGCAGTTTTATCCTCTTGGGAGGCTTCCGTTTGGGACGGAAGGCTTTCCTCCTTTCTCTCTGGCTCTGGCGAAGCTTCACTGGGAGCAGAGGTTTCGCCAAGACCAGAAGCTTCACTGGGAGCAGAGGCTTCGCCAAGACCAGAAGCTTCACTGGGAGCAGAGGCTTCGCCAAGACCAAAAGCCTCGCTGAAGGCAGAAACATTGCCAAGACCAGAGGCTTCACGGAAGGCAGAAGCTTCGCCGGGACCAGAGACTTCATTAGTGGCGGGAGAATTGTCAGAGACCAAAGCATAATCAGAAGTTTCGTCAGGATTGAAGGTTTGCTGTCCGTTGCCTGACAGAATCTGGACAGAGGATTCTTCCTTTTCCAGGGCATGTATTTGGGCAGAATCCGAATATCCATGGATTGGCTTGGCATAGGTTGTTACAATACTTCCCTGCAGCAATAAGACCATTAGTATGAAACAAGCCCAAAGGGATTTGCTTTTTAACATAAAATGACTCCTTTCTGTTTGAAACGAAATAAAAAGTTCACACACTTTAAATGTATGTAACAAAATTGTAATATATGAGCATGTTTTTCAGAAAGGGATTCTTTTTATGAAAAATGGCATAATAAAAACGGATACCTGCGGGAGATATCCGTTGATTTTGATATATTATTTTACAGAAAAGACTTCCAGCATCTGCCGTCCATGAGCCATGGCATCTTCATGATTATCATAGAATATGTCAATATGGTCGCCAACCACATTACTTCCGATATCTTCCACTGTGTAAGTAATATCTCCGATCATCAGCCGGGTGCCGATTGGAAACCGGGAAATATCAGCTGAAATTGTGTGGGAAGCTTTTGGGACGGTTCCTGAATAAGTCAGTCCAAAGCCGCCGGAGCAGAGCTCACAGGTGCAGTAGCCGGTTGTGACAAACATGCCAAGAGACATATCCTTTTTTGGGCTGTTGTCCTGGATAACAGGTACTGTGGGTTTCATGCTGGCATAATAGGGACCCAGGGAGGCCGTGGAGCCTGCTTCTCCGGGAGCAGAAAGGCTGCTGACCGTGTGGGTCTCCTGGGAGTGCGTGGGACTGACGGAATCTGAAGTCTGTCCGGAAGCTTCCGGTCCGCCAGGAGCGGTGACAATAAGTGCATTCTTGGAGGTTTCCCTGGCTTCTACTTTGTGGACCGGAGCATCTGCCGGATTGGCAGCTTTCGAAGTCTCCGCGCCCCAGGCAGTGAAGCCAAAGACGAAAAGCCACAATAGCGCTGCGGAAATTATATAAATTCCTGTTTTTCTGTTGGTTTTGACAGAGTACATAATAATCACCTCACATCCTGATAA
>CATLIJ010000269.1 GCA_949948825.1 uncultured Clostridiaceae bacterium | reverse complement strand
CAATATTACCGGAACGCTGATTCTCTGTGATTCCATGAGAAACCATGGGGTGAAGAGCATTGTGTTCAGTTCCTCTGCCACGGTTTACGGAGATCCGGCATTTATTCCCATTACCGAAGAGTGTCCTAAGGGGGAGATCACCAATCCATACGGACGCACCAAGGGAATGCTGGAGCAGATTCTCACAGACCTGCACACTGCAGATCCGGAGTGGAAGGTAATGCTGCTTCGGTATTTCAATCCCATTGGCGCTCACAAGACCGGAAGAATCGGAGAGAATCCCAAGGGAATCCCCAACAACCTTCTGCCTTATATTACCCAGGTGGCAGTAGGAAAGCTGGTATGTCTCGGTGTGTTTGGCAATGATTACGATACGCCTGACGGCACCTGTGTACGGGATTATATCCATGTGGTTGATCTGGCAGACGGCCATGTAAAGGCCCTGAACAAGATGGCAGGAGAAAATGGCGGCGTCTGGATCTACAACCTGGGTACCGGGACCGGATACAGTGTGCTGGATGTGATCAACGCATTTGAGGAGGCCAATGATCTGAAGATCAACTATGTGTTTAAGGACCGCCGTGCAGGTGACATTCCGGCTTGCTATGCAGATCCGGCCAAGGCAGAGAAGGAGTTAGGCTGGAAGGCCAAATACGGGATTCGGGAGATGTGCGAGGATTCCTGGAGATGGCAGAAGAATAATCCAAACGGATACGAAGAATAGGATGGTCTTGAAAAGCCTGCCCGCTTACTGGCAGGCTTTTCAAGACACATTTGGTCTGCTCTATACCTCATCCCTCATCAGGGTTCTCATGACAAAGGCATAGATTTCCTGGCTGCGGGCCTCCCAGTGGGAGCACATCAGCTCAGCCTGGTCCTTATCCGGGACGGAGAGTTCCAGATTGATCAGGGAGCTACGGCCCTCCCGCACTTCGCAGCGGACGATGTAATCCTGATTGGTGGATTTGTAATAGTCAGCCATAGTGCTTACCTCGTTCCGCATCCGGAAACGGTTTTCCTTCAGATAATTGTCCATATCCTCCACAATGGCCGGAGAGATGTTGCCTCCAAAAAAGCTGAGCGTATCCTCTCCCTCTCTTGTAATCTCATAGCGGGTGCTGTTGTGAGAGGATTCCGCGTGAATCAGGCCGGATTCCTGCAGCTCATTCAGAGCCTGCTGCAAGGTAAAGTAATTGGTATATTCATGCTGAAGGAAAAATTCCGTCAGCTGTGCATTGGTCAGGGGAAAATTTACCTGCTTTAACATATAGAGATTCATCAATTTGTATAGGGTCATGGGTTCCGATAACATGGCATGTCCTCTTCCTGTTATTTAAGAATAAAAAGCAACCGATTTACGCCGGAATTCGGGCAGCAAAAGGGTTTTATTGAAACTTTTTCTTTATCATACCAATTTAAACCTTTTAAATCAAGTGAAAATATGCTAAGATAAGATGAAATGACGAAATTGTTACAATTCACAGGGGGTATCTTCCTGCCCGTCTTTGACGGACAAGAAGCATCCGGTGAACTGTAACACGAAATTTTGAACAGGTGGTACTATGAGAGAAAGAATCAACCAGCTGGCAAAGGGGATTGTAGATCCAGAAGCCCTAAGGCTGGTTATTGATCCGGAGGAGCTGACGGATACAGTTCATGCCGGAGAAGTGACAAGAAAGATAATTACTGTGGCAGAGGAAGAGAACCGCTTTATCAAGGGACTGGTTTATTCTTCCAATATCCGTGTCCGCATTGCAAACAACGCATTTGGCGGCGTCCGCAATCGCATTACATTCGAGATCGACAGCATGTACCTGACCCAGAAGGATGTGATTACGGGGGCCTTTTATCTTGTGACCAGTGCCGGGGAGCGAAAAGTGCCGTATTCTTTTTCCATAGCAGTGGAGGCGTCCGGAAGGACATTGGAAAACCTGAACACGGTGGAGGATTTTGCGGAGCTGGCAAGGAAGGATCAGGAGACCGCCCTGCGCCTGTTTGAATATCAGGATTTTACAGAGGCGCCTTTTATGCAGGACATTCATATCCGGACCTTATATGACGGCTTAAAAAGCAGGGGGAACCGGCAGAATCTTTTAGAGGAATTTCTTGTAGCATTGAAAGCCAAGGAGCCAGTGACTCTGGATGTGGAGGAGCGGCGCCTGTCTTTTGAGCGGATGGAGAAGCCTGCAAAGGAATGGCTGGAGGTTCGTGCCAGCACATGGGGATTTGTACAGTTTCAGGTTACAGCGGACGGAGATTTTTTAGAGCTTCCCAAAAAATTGTTTGGCCCTTCGGATTTTAAGGACGGAGTCTGTCAGGTAGGATATGTGATTAATCCTGCAAGGCTTCATGGGGGAAGGAACCTGGGGGCATTTATGGTGGCAACCATTCGGGATTCTTTTCTGGTCCGGGTGGAGGCGCAGGGGGGAGAGGAGGAGATCCCTCTTACGGGCAGCAGGGATCAGGAGAGCCTGGGGCGTTATCTGAATCTGAGGCTGAAATATGAGCTGGGAATGTCAGAGGCCCGTCCGCTCATTAACGAGATGAAGCAGGAAACTGAATGCATGAGGAGAAAGGACGGAGAGACACCCCTGATTCTGCTTTTGCAGGCAGAGCTTGCTGCCATGGAGGGACAAAAGGACCGGGCGGATGTGCTGTTAGACGGCCATCGGGCCGATTTTTCGGACATGCGCAGAGATCAGCCGGAGCTTTATTGTTATTATCAGTACCTGCTGCAGATTCTGAACAAAAAGGAGGGCCAGAGGGAGAGTGTTATCCGTCTGATCCGAAGATGTCTGTGGGAGGAGAACCGTCATCCCTATCTGTTCTTTTTATGGCTGAAGCTGGACCCGGAGATAAAAGAAAATCCGGCAGAGCTTTTAGATCGGATGCGAAGGCTGTTTGACCGGGGATGCTGCAGCCCGTTTTTGTATGTTCAGGCATTTTTAATCTACAGGCAGGAGCCACAGCTGATGCATCGTCTGGGAGGCTTTGAGATTCAGGTGATGATTTTTGCTGTGAAAAAGGGGCTGATGAATCCGGAGCTTGCAGGGAGGGTATCCGAGCTTTCCGGCACAATCAAGCGTTATACCAAGTCCGGATTAAACCTTTTGACTGGCCTTTATGAGAAATATCCGGAGAAAACATTTTTAAGCGCAGTGTGCGGTATGCTGATCAAGGGGGATTGTCGGGAGGAAAAGCATTTTCCCTGGTATCAGAAGGCATTGGAGACAGGGGTGAGCCTGACAGGGCTTTACGAATATTTTCTCTATTCCCTGCCGGAAAACTATCCGTATCTGCTGCCCAAAGAGGTCCTTTTGTATTTTTCCTATGAAAAATCCATGGATGATTACAGCCGTTCCATGCTGTACATGAATATTTTAAAGTACATGAAGCCAGATTCAGATTTGTACCGGCAGTATGAGCGGGATATTGAGAAGTTTACCATGGAACAGCTTCTTGGCGCCAGAGTAAACAGCCGTCTGGTGGTGCTGTACCAGCATATGATTTATAAGGAAATGATTGACCAGAAGGTGGCCAGAGTGCTTCCGGCGGTTCTGCGCTCCTGCCGGATTGAGATGAACAATCCTAACATTAAGTATGTGGTGGTGTGCTATGAAGAGCTGGAGGATGAGGATGCATTCCTAGTAAAGGATGGGGCAGCTTATGTGCCTCTGTTCCGGGAGCATTCTGTGCTTTTGTTTCAGGACGGATATGGCAACCGGTTTGCCAACATTCCCTGTGAGAAGGTCCCTGCCATGGAAAAGGACAATATACAGGAGCTGGAGGAGCAATGCTATGACGTGTATCCCCGCCATGAGATGCTGCGGATGCAGGAGTGCGGGGAGATTGTAGATCAGGGGATATCCGGAGATGGGGAGTTAATGACTTTGGAGCGGATTTTGTCGGACATGAAGTTGAAGCCT
>CATLIJ010000268.1 GCA_949948825.1 uncultured Clostridiaceae bacterium | reverse complement strand
TCTGCCACCTGTCTTTGTATTCCATCCCCCCTGCCAGAATCTCCTTAAACTCCAGCATTGTCTCACAAGACAATCGTTTCGGCACCACAAAAGGAGTGGTAATCAGTGCAAAATCCAGTTTCCCGCTGACTAATTCCTTCACAATCGTTGGTGTGTTATGGTTGTGGATTTTGATTCGGATTCCCGGATATCTTGTCTTAAAGCCATGGAGCACCTCCAGCAGAAACAGATGAAGCGCACTCTCCGTAGCGCCGATTTCCACTGTGCCAGTCTCCTGTAAATTCCTTCCGGACAGCTCCTCCTGAATGCAAAACAAATGGCAGCAGGCCGCCTCCACATGAGAGTAAAGCTTTTCTCCCTCTTCGGTAAGGCTGATTCCTCTTGGCTCCCGCACAAACAATTTTACCTTCAGCTGGGATTCCAAAAGCTTCATCACCCGCGTCACATTCGGCTGATTGCTCCCTAAGGCAGCAGCAGCCTTTGTAATATTTTTGTATTTCCCTACATAATAAAAAATTTTATAATACTCAAAATTAATATCCATATTAAATCTACATAGCCTTCATATCATATATATATTTTTCATATCTCTATTCCGGTAGTATAATACAGATTTGGCAAGAAGTAAAGAAACGGAAAGAAAGGAAGAAATTCATTATGACTCAGGACTTAACCCAGGGAAACCCGAAAAAAATGCTGTGGGCCTTCTGCCTCCCCATGTTTGGCAGCATTGTGTTCCAGCAGCTTTACAATATTGCTGACTCACTGGTGGCTGGCAAATTCATCAGTGAAAATGCCCTTGCCGCTGTGGGAAACAGCTACAATATCACCCTTATTTTTATCGCCTTTGCCTTTGGCTGCAACATTGGCTGCTCGGTCATTGTCTCCCAGCTGTTTGGGGCAAGGGATTACAAAACCATGAAAACCTCTGTGTACACCACCTTAATTGCCAGCAGTATTTTATGCGGCCTTTTGATGGCAGCCGGCCTGCTGTCATGCTCTGTGCTCCTTCGGTGGATGAAGACCCAGCCAGAGCTTTTTCAGGATTCTGCCCTGTATCTGAACATTTACATATGGGGACTTCCGTTTCTGTTTTTTTATAACATTGCAACTGGTATTTTTTCCGCGTTGGGAGATTCCAAAACACCTTTTATTTTTCTGGCCTTCTCCTCCAGCGCCAATATCCTGGTGGATATTCTTTTTGTCAAATGCCTGTCCATGGGAATTGCAGGGGTTGCATGGGCCACCTTTCTCTGTCAGGGAGTCAGCTGTGTGCTCTCTGTTCTTCTGGTGTTAAAACGGCTGTCCGGCATAAAAACAGACGGAAAAATTCCCTTGTTTTCCTGGGTCCTTTTAAAAAAGATTGCTGTCATTGCCATTCCCAGCATTTTACAGCAATCCTTTATCTCAGTTGGAAATATGATGATCCAGGGATGCATCAACAGCTTTGGAGTCAGCGTTGCCGCTGGTTATTCTGCTGCGGTAAAGCTGAACAACCTGGTCATTACCTCTTTTACCACCATTGGAAACGGTATTTCCAACTTTACCGCCCAAAATCTCGGCGCACGCCAATATAAGCGCATCCGGGAGGGCTTTCAGGCCGGCCTTGGGCTGGTCTGGCGTCTGTGCATTCCCTTTTGCATGGCTTACATTGGATTGGGAAAATATCTCCTGCTGCTGTTTATGGACTCTGACTCTTCCACTGCTCTTATGACCGGACAGCAGTTTCTGTGGATCTTGTCCCCCTTTTATTTTGTGGTGTCAGCAAAGCTGGCGGCAGACGGCATTCTCCGGGGAACAAGCGCCATGAAGCCATTTGTCATTGCCACTTTTACGGATTTGATTCTGCGGGTAATTCTGGCCTTTGCCCTTTCCGCATGGTTTTGTTCTCCCCTTGGCATCTGGAGCGCATGGCCCATTGGCTGGACCATTGCCATGACCCTTTCTCTTTTGTTTTACCGGAGGCAATGCCGGAATCTGGGTTCATAGAAATTCTGTTCTATCTCTGTCCGTCCTCTGCCAAAGAATCCAACACCCGAAGCATCCGGTGGGCTTCCATGGCGCCGTTTAACCAGCTGGCCCGGTTTTGCTGTTCAAATGCTTTCCGGGCCTCCTCATATTTCTGATCCAGGAAGGCCAGCATTCCCCGCATTTCCCATTCCTCTGCGCATCCTTCCTCCTGACACCACCAGCACACCTTTTCCCCGCCCATCGGTTCTGCATAATGACGTGCCTTTTCATACTGTCCGGTATAATAAGCATGGCAGAACAGATGGTAAAGCCTCTGTCTGGAATCCGGTCCGGAGCCGGATAAAAGCTCTTCCATGGACAATCCCAGATCACTGCATTCTTCATAATCCTTTTCCAGAAGCTTTCGGTATACTGCTCCGTACTCCTTTGCCTTTTTCAGATCTCCCATCCAATAGCAGCATTTCATCAAAAGCACAGACAAATCTTTTGGCTCATCATAATCCTCTAAATTCTCCAAAGCATGATAAGCCTGTTCCAGCAAAGTGCGGGCAGTCTGAAAATCTCCGGCATAATAATAAGCGCTTCCCACATTCTGACAGATCCTTGCCCGGTCTGCTGGCAGCACATTGGAATCCTCCATCACCTTTCGGGAAAGCTCTGCTCCCTCCCGGCATTTCTGGTAAAACTGCTCATTCAAAGATGTCTGGAAAATAAGCCACAGATTCATCACATTGCGGACCCGTTTTCCTGCCCGCTCCCAGGTGTCCTGCCCCCGGTCTGACAGATCCAGAGTCCCATACCACTTTTCCACCCAGGCAAGGGCCTGCTCATAGTCCCCTGCCATGGAGGCATAGTCTGCCATATGGTCCAGACATTCCTCCCGGATCTCCTCCTTTTCTGCGGACTCCAGGACCTTCTCAAAATAAGCGATTCCTTCCTGAAACCTTTTTCCAGCCAGAAAATATTGAAAAATCTGCCCGTAACAAAAGATATCGTCTCCCCCATAATGGTCTTTACATGAAATGCTGGCTTCAAAATACTCCACTGCTTCGTCATAGCGCCCCGTCATCCGAAGCGCCCGCCCCTTTAAAAGCAGCAGGCCGCTGTCTGTCTCCAGCTCCAGTCCCCTGGAGGCCTCGGACAAGGCCTTCTCATAATCCCGGAGAATCAGGTAAAGATAGGCACGCAGCCGGAACAAATCTGAAAACGGGCCGAACCGCTCCTCTGTCTCCTGAAAACAGGATAAAGCCTTGTCCGCATATTCTGTGCGCAAGGTCCTCTTACATTTATTCCGCCAGATTCTCCCCATCCGCCAATATGCATTCCTGCAGTCCGGGTCATTCTCTATGGCCTTCTCATAGTAAGACAGAGCAGAATCATGGTTTTTAAAATGCTCCTGGCAGTTGCCAAGGAGAAGATACATCCCGGAAAATTCCATTCCCTGGTCTTCACAGGACTTCAGGTAATCATATGCCTGCTGGTAATTCTTTTCATACTCCAGATAAAACCGTCCGAGAAAATACCGGACGCTTATGGTGTCCTTTAATTCCAGAGATTTCTTTGCATACTGTAAGGTTCTGTTCTTCTGTTTGTTGTGAAAATCACTGGCATCTTCATTGAGATATGCCCGTTCCAAATACACCTCTGCCAACAGCTCCGGATCTGCCCCCTCCTCTGTCATCTGCTGAATGACCGAATCCGCTGTCTGGTCTGCCTCCCTCCAGGCCTTTTTATCCTTATTTTCCACAAGACGGCACAGGACACATACCTTTTTTACCAGAAGCTCATGGTTCATGGCGCCAGCCTCCTCTGCCTGCCGGATGACCTCCAGAGCATCCTTATATTGCCGGTATGCCCAAAATACCCGCACTGCCCGCAGATAGATCTTCGGTTCACCGTCAAAAATTGCCTTTGCCTGGTAAAAGGTATTCACCACTTCCTGGGGCATACGGAGATTTTCGTAAGCCTCCTGAAGGTAA
>CATLIJ010000267.1 GCA_949948825.1 uncultured Clostridiaceae bacterium | reverse complement strand
TTAGCAAAAATCGGAAATTTTAGGAATTCTTGATCTCGAAACCGGAAAAAGCAGCAGACCCTTTCCGATGGCTGCTCTCCCCGTTTCCTTGGCGTGCCTTTCAGAAACGCTTAACTAACTGACATTGCCCGTGAACAGTAACCATATACAAAAAGACGCCTTCTGGCGTCCTTCTATAACCTCTTGCATTTTTAATGCAAAAATGTTATATTTGACTAATCAATCAGGATAGCCCTGATTGCCCAACAAAGGAAAAATAATTGTCCTCGGCTTGCTGGGCGGGAGGACAATTATTTTTTGTGGTTATCTATGTAGGTGAGTGCTGCGAATATTACTAACAGCAAAGTTAATACTTCCATGGTATCCATGGCCTCACCCCCTTTCTATTTGTTAGAAGGGGCAACCAATAACTATCCTCTTTGATCTTCTGACTACTCTCATTATACAAAATCTCATAACTTTTGACAACTGCTTAGTTTCCTTACTCCATTCCTCCTGTACCGTGTATACAAGATTCTTCCATAATTGAGGTGTATAGAAAACTATAATGATTAGAAAAAGAAACTCCCGTCAGCTGCAGCTGCCAGGAGTTTCCTTTTCTAATCATTCGTTCCACTTACTTCCTTCCCGCACCAGACATGGTTTCTTGGCGTTAAATTTCCAGCCTGGAATCAGATACTGCATTCCAACCGCATCATCCCGACCGCCCAGGCAGTTATCTATGTACAGCTTGTGCGCCTTTAACACCTGCTCCATATCCACCTCGATTCCAAGCCCCGGCTTGTCTGGAACTGCCACGCAGCCGTCCACAATCTGAAGCGGCTCCCTGGTCAGGCGTTCCACTCCCTCCTGCCAGATCCAGTGGGTATCCAGAGCATTGTACTCTCCGGGAACTGCTGCTCCCACCTGGGTAAACATCGCCAGAGAAATGTCAAAATGATTGTTGGAATGGCTGCCCCAGGTATAGCCAAAATCATGGCACATCTGAGCCACCCGCACGGAACCTGCCATGGTCCAGAAATGGGGATCTGCCAGGATAATATCTACAGCCTGAGACTCCAGGGAATGTCCCACCTCTCTCCAGTCTGTGGCAATCATGTTGGTAGCTGTGGGGAATCCGGTCCGGCGGCGGAACTCACTGACAATCTCCCGCCCCGAATACACACCTTCTGCTCCGCACGGGTCCTCACAATAAGTCAGAATCCCTTTCATGCCCTTCACATACTCCACTGCTTCCTCCAACAGCCATCCTCCATTGGGGTCCAGATCAATCCTTGCCTCTGGAAATGCCTTTTTCAGCTGCCGGATCACTTCCATCTCCTTGTCGCCCCGGAGAACACCGCCTTTTAACTTAAAGTCCTGAAAACCATATTTTTCATGAGTCGCTTTGGCAAAGGCCACAATCTTGTCTGCAGTCAGGGCCTCCTCATGGCGAATCCGGTACCACTCGCAGTCTGCCTCCGGCTCATGGTCATAAGGCAAGTCCGTACAGTTGGGATCTCCCACAAAGAACAGATATCCCAGCATCCGCACCTTATCCCGCTGCTGTCCGTCTCCCAAAAGCTCACACACCGGCACCCCGAGATATTTTCCCAAAAGGTCCAGACAGGGAGCTTCAATAGCAGTAATCACATGTACGCCAGTGCGCAGATCAAAGGTCTGATTTCCCCGCACATCCTCCTCACCCTTGGAATCCAGATGAGCCTTCACCTTCAAAAGCATACTCTTATACTCTGAAACTCTTGTTCCCTCCACAATGGGAATACACTCCTCAAGCGCCGCTGTAATCTTCTTTCCTCCCGGAACCTCTCCCACTCCGGTCTCTCCGTTATCTGCATGAAGAATCACAATGTTCCTGGTAAAAAACGGAGAATGGGCGCCGCTTAAATTCAGCTCCATACAATCCTTCCCCGCCACTGGATACACTTCCATCTTTGTAATAACTGGCACTCCCATACCTGCTTCCTCCTTTAATTTCATGTTTTTATAATCCGTAACTCTTATGAAACAAGTATATCATTTCATTTCATCCAAGTAAAGTAAGTGTTTTTTTACTTTCTCTAAATAATTCTTAGAAAATATCCCCTGCTGTCCGGACTGCAGCACCTGATGCCCCTTGCACTTCCCCTTCTTTTGCTTTATAATTCTTATATCCTTCCTCCATTCGTATCAGAAAAGCAGCATGAGAGAATTCAGAAAACATTGAAATACCCGCTTTCCCAATTAGGAGAAAAATACCATGGACACCAAATATCTAACCTATATTCTGGCGATTGCCAGCAAAAAGAACATGACAAAGGCCGCTGAAGATTTGTATGTCTCCCAGTCCTCCTTAAGCCAATATCTGGCCAAATTGGAAAGCGAACTGGGAACCCCTTTGTTCTACCGCAGCAAGGGAAGCCTTTCCCTCACTCCCGCAGGGCAGCTTTATGTGGACGCTGCCAAAAAGGTGCTTCACATAAAGGATAATCTGTATCGAAGCATTCAGAATATAGATAACCGGGGCCATATTACCATTGGAGTGACCTCTCAGTTTGCCCTGACCATGCTGACCGAGCTGATTCCGCCCTTTAAGCAGCAGTTTCCTGATGTTACCATTGAGATATCCGAAACCAATGTACCCGCGCTCACGAAAATGCTGCTAGAAGAAAATATTGACTGCGGAATTATGGCCCTCAACACAATAGCGCCCTTTTCCCCGGATCAGGTTGACATACTCCGCAGAGAAGAGGTGTATCTGGCCCTGCCTAAAAATCACCCTTATTGTAAGAAAAATCCCAGCCAGCCCATTACCATCCAGGATTTAACGGAAAATTTCAGCGAGGAAAATATTCTTCTTTCCAAAAAAGGCTCCACCCTGCGGAACCTGACTGACCAGACCATTGAAGCCGCCCAGATTATGTTAAGCACCATATGCGAGACCAACAGCATCATTGCCACCAGAAGCATGGTAGCTATGGGAATCGGAATCGCCCTGATCGGCGAATCCTGCGCCACGGACCGGGAGCACATCTCCTACTACCCTATGATTCCCCCGCTCCATCGTCTCAATGCCTTTGTCCGCCGGAAAAACTGGACCATGAACAATCCGGAAAACCACTTAAGAAATCAAATCCTCCAATATTTTCCCCAATCCACAGAAAAAACACAGGGCGGAACATAATCCTCTGCCCTGTGTTTCTATCATGGTATCTGGTTGGTTTCACCTATAACCTGATCCATAAATCCCACTGCATCTTACTGAGCCAGCTCATCTGCAATCTTCTTAATCGTATTAAAAATCTCCTCATCATGAGCCATGGAATCTGCCGCATTCAGATAATAGGGCATCATGTCCACATTTGCCACTGCCTCAGCTGCTGCCGGATCTGCCAGGATCTTCTGAACCAGATCCTCATAATAGGCAATAATCTCATCTGGCGTGTCAGCCGGGAAATAGAAGGAGAAATCACAGTCCGGGTAAACCAGATCCACGCTCTGCTCCTTTAAGGTAGGAATGTCTGCAATCAGTTCATATCTCTCCTCGGTGGGAGCGCCGATGCAGGTAAACTGTCCTGCTGCCAGATAATCCTTACAGTTAATATAAGCTCCAGGCATCAGGTCCACCTGCCCGGAAAGCATGGCTGCGATTTTGTCTGAGTTGGAACCAACATCCACCAAATCCAAATCAATGCCTGCTGCCTTCTCAAAAGCCAGAAGCTCATAATAGGTATAAGCTCCCACCTCAGTACATGCCTTCAGCTGGCCGGGGGCAGCCTTTGCCGCCTCGATAAATGCATTCAAATCCGCATACTTTTCTGAGTTTACATACAGCTGCTGAGCCGGATCTTTGGCAAAAGTGGGTCCCAGCTTAAACGCTGTATAATTATAATCTGTAACCCCTGCAATATTTGCCACGTTCACCAGATTGTGTCCGTACAGGAAGGTATGTCCGTCTGGTGCAGATCCAAGA
>CATLIJ010000266.1 GCA_949948825.1 uncultured Clostridiaceae bacterium | reverse complement strand
CAGGATATTCAGCCAGTGCTGGTGAATGCAAGGGAAGGCTATGCAATCCGCAGCCGGATTCGAAAGATGAACCATGCTTTTAAGATGAATGGGTGTTATCTTTCTCCAGTGCTGTCAGATATCATGCTCCGGTATGAGTATCCGGAGGAGGGCCTTTGCCCTGGATGGATTTACCGCAAAAACAACCTGGAGGAGCAGGCGGAGCTGGCAGCGGAGTGCATGGGGGCCTTAAAGCCCTTTTTCCCGGTTAAAGGTACGGGAAATCCTTCGGAAACCTTGTATCTTGGTTTTCGGAAAATGCCAGACCAGGGGCCAGTGCGGATGCTGTTTGTCACAGATCATGATTTTGATGGCAGGCTGCCGTCCCTTTCCTGGGAATACTATGGGACCGGATTTTGGAAGCCGTTAAATCCTGCAGACGAAACCGGGAATTTTGCCCGGACTGGAGAGGTGGCGTTTTCCGGTCTGCCGGAAGCAGAGAAGCTTTCTTTGTTTGGAAAAGAGCTTTACTGGATTCGGATTCAGGACAAGGAGGGTGCTTACAAGGCACGAGGAGCTGCCCGTCCCTGCCTGAATGCCATCTATATGAACGCAGTCCGGGTACATACAGTGAAAAGCGGTCTGAAGGAATATTTTACCATGGAACGCTATGAGAGCGGCGCCAGCTTTTCCCTGCTGAACCGGAATATTCACAGCCTTCAGGTATGGGTTCTGGAAAACCGGATTCATGGAAAGGAGGAATTAAAGGCTTTCCGGGAAGAGGGCCGTTTGGAGGAAATCCGGGATGAGGACGGAACCTTGCTGGAGACCTGGGTGCAGTGGCAGGAGACCGACCAGTTTCTTCATCATTCCCCCAGGGACCGGTGCTATCAGTCAGATGCCAATGAGGGAAAAATCTATTTTGGAGGCGGGCTGCATGGGGCTATTCCTGCGCCTGGAGTGCCGGGAGGAATCCAGGTCCGTTACAGCATTGGCGGCGGGAAAAACTGCAATCTGCCGGCGGAAGCAGTAAACGGGCTGGAATTGTCCGCAGGATTTATCACCATGGTAAAAAATCCCCTGCCCTTGTCCGGCGGCTATGACCGGGAGACAGCAAAGGAGGCAGAAGCCCGGGCCGGACGGGCTCTTTGCCATCGTTTTCAGGCAGTAACCGGGGAGGATTATCTGGCTCTGGCCATGGAGGCAGGGAAAAGTATGGAAAAGTCTGCCTGCTTTTCTGGAATTGACCAGGAGGGAAGGAAAAAGCCAGGAACCATTACAATGGTTTTTCTGAAAAAGGATTACCATTCAGGAGGACGTTTTTTTGAAGAGCTCCGAAGGGAAATTCAGGAAACTCTGGAGCCTTGTCTGCCCGTGGGAATGGTCTTTGGACAGAATCTTTTTATTCGGGAGCCGGTATTGGTGCGGATAGAACTGGCTCTCACGGTTCAGGTGAAAAGCTTCTCCCTGATGTTTTCCGTTCGGGGGGAGATTGAGAAGACGCTGAAACGGTTTTTGGACCCGGTTTTGGGGAATTTTGACGGCAGGGGCTGGGAGATTGGAAGCCTGCCGGACCAGATGCAGCTGGAGACGCTGATTAAGGGAGTAAAGGGAGTTTTGTTCTTAAAAAGCTGCGTGGTATTTGCGTGTCTGGACAATGAGGCGGGAAAGCCTGAGGTGGATTTAAAGAGGATGGAGCACAATCCTTTTGTTTTGCCGGTAAGCGGAAAGCATCAGGTGTTTTTGGAGGTTTGCTGAACCATGGGATTCTGTGAAAACCATGTGGTTCTGTGAAAATCATGGGATTCTGTGAAAATTATGGGATATTGTGAAAACCGTGTGATTCCGCGAAAATCATGTGATTATGGGAAAGAGTGGAAAAGAGTCTGTGAGATTGGATTCAGATCAGAGAAAGGGGAAAAAGAATGCTGCCGGACATAAAACTGGATACTGCGGATTTTCAGGATTTGGTGGAGGAGTATCGGGCTGTAATTGCAGGAATCTATCCGGAATGGACCAATTATAATTATTCCGATCCAGGGATGACCTTTTTGGAATTGTTTGCTTGGCTCATGGAAAACCAGCAGTTTCATATGGAGCAGTTAGGAGCTTCCCACTATGAAGCTTTCTGCCGCCTTTTGGGAGCAGAAAAGAGAAAAAGGCAGCCAGCCCGGATTTTGGTGTTGCCTTGTGAGAAGCATCCCCTGCAGATACAGCCAAAAAGCCGCTTTTTCGCAGGAGGAATGGCCTTTGAGACTGTGGAGGAGGAAAATATTCCGGAGGGCATTCTGATGAAGGCAGTGGTCAAAGATAAAAACGGGAGGGTCAGGGACCAGGCTGGCTCTCATCTTTTGTCCTGTCCAGGAGAGATGAGGTTTGCCCCTTTTGGCCGAAAGCCTGAGACTGGTCATGTGTGTCAGCTGTTTTTTTCAGAACCTCTTTTGGCTCATAAGGTGTATCATCTCTCTTTTTTGCTGGCTTCCGGGAGGGAGAGAAGGAGAAACCCTCTCAAGGGACCAATGGCATTTCCTCTGGCCAGATTGGAATGGAGCTACTATTCGCCAGAGGGCTGGCGTCCCTTTCTGTGGGTGAAGGATGAGACCAGCCAGTTCTTGTTTGACGGCAGAATCGGGTTTGCCCTGGGGGAAGATATGGCGCTGCTTCCGAAGGAGGAAGGAGAGGGCTATAGTCTTCGGGTGGAATTAAAGGAAAACAGCTATGACATACCGCCGGTTTTTTCTGCTGTTGTGAGGGATTCGGTTTTGCTGGTGCAGAAAGAGACCTGGGAGGGAAGGGAGCCTTTTGTGCTGGCCGAAGGCAATGGATTTCCCTGTCAGGAGTATAAGCTGCCCTTTCCGCAGGTGATGTCTGATTCTGTGAAGCTTCAGGTGGAGGACCCTTTTTGTCCAGGGCATTGGAGGGACTGGGAGCAGGTGGAGGATTTTTCCGGAAGCAGTCCGGAGGATCTTTGCTATCAAATCAATGAAGAGCAGGGAACCGTGGTTTTTGGGGATGGGTATTATGGAATGCCTCCCGAGGGGGAGATTCGTCTTCTTGCCCTGGAAAGTACCTGGGGCGGGGAGTGCAGCATAAAGGAAAAGACCCAGGTGATGTGGGGGGAGGAAAAGTTTTTTGTGTTTTCCGAAGTTTCCAAGGGTCAGAATCCGGAAACAGCCCAACAGGCCATGGGCCGTCAAAGCACGGAAAGGCCGCAGCTTTTGCGGGCTGTGACCAGGATGGACTATGAGACTCTGGTGAGGGAGACTCCGGGGCTTATGATTTATTCCTGCAAAGTGTTAAAGGATACCGGGATTGGCAATCAGGTACATATTGTGGTGCGCCCGGGAGACGGAAGGAGGAGGCTGTCTTTGGGGGAGGCTTACCGGAAAAATATTTTAAGATATCTGGAGGACAAGCGGCTGATGGGAACCCGGATTCAGCTTTATGCACCGGAATATATAGAGGTGTCTGTATACATGGAGGTGTCTCCCATGGCTCAGTTTCCCAGGGCAAAGGAGCAGATCGTCCAGGCTGTGGAAGAGTGGTTTGGCGGCCTGGGTGTGTCCTTTGGCATTCCGGTATCCTACGGAGCTCTTTACGGGAGGGTGGATGGCCTGGATTGTGTAAGACGGCTTTGCGCCTTAAGTCTGACTGCCAGAAGTCCGGGGGTACAGAGAAATGGGGGAGGGGATCTGATTCCTCCTGCCAATGGGGTGTTTTTGCTGGAACAGGTGGAATATGTGGAGGTAAGCGGCTGAACATGAAGTATTTTGTGCTGAATAAGGAGCTGGATTTTAAGCGGGGAGTCCTTTGTGCCTGCCAGTGGAGGGAGGGCAGGTTAAGTCTGCTGCCTCATGCAGGCCAGGGCGCTTTTCTTTCCCGTGTGTTTGACAGCAGGGAGCTGCAAAATACCTGGCATCGTTTTATCCTGAAGGGGCAGGGGCCTGGAAGGGCGTCTCTTTTGTTTACCTTTTACGGGACAGATACC
>CATLIJ010000265.1 GCA_949948825.1 uncultured Clostridiaceae bacterium | reverse complement strand
CCACGGTAATAAGGCATCATAAAACATCAGCTCCTTTCCAGCCGCATCCCTGCCTTCAGGGGAAATCCCCGAAGAAACGATGCCGTATCCATCCGTTTCTTTCCTTCCAGCTGAAGGCTGGTCACATTTAAAATTCCTCTGCCGGTCCTTATTTGAAGACCTGCATCCGAAACCAAAATCACAACTCCCGCTTCCTTTTGGGGACTTTTTTCACCGTCATTTGAACCGAATACGCCAGCGTCCGGCCCACTCTCTTTTGAAGTATCGGTCTGACTGCCTCCATGGTTCCTCTCTGGTTTTCGACCATTTTCCTCCAAAACCTCAGCTGACCATAGCTTTAACATCTTGCCTCCCAGCCAGGTATAAGCACTGGGCCAGGGGTTCAGCCCCCGAATCAGCCGTTCAATGGACTCTGCATCCATGGTCCAGTCAATCTCTCCCATAGACTTTGGAATCTTCTTTACATAAGTAGCTTTCTCATGGTCCTGAGGTGTGGCCGTGATGGTTTGAGCCTCCATCTTTTCCAAAGTGGACAAAATCAGCTCTCCTCCCAGCTTGCTTAGCCGGTCAAAAAGGCTGCCTCCCGTCTCATCTTTTTTGAGGGAAATGACCTTTGTCTCCAAAATATCTCCTGTGTCCATACCCTCATCCATCTTCATGGTAGTGATTCCCGTCTCCTTATCCCCATGAATCACAGCCCACTGAATGGGAGAAGCCCCCCGGTATTTGGGAAGCAGGGAAGCATGAATATTGACACAGCCATACTTTGGCAGATCCAAAAGCTCTTTTGGCAGAATCTGCCCAAATGCCACCACCACCATCACATCCGGAGAAAGCTTCCTCATCTCCTCCACAAAAGACGCTTCTCTTGCCCGCGTTGGCTGAAACACCGGAATCCCGTATTTGAGGGCAGTCTCCTTCACTGGAGACATAGAAAGAGCATTCCCCCGTCCCTTTGGCCGGTCTGGCTGGGTGACTACTGCCTCCACCTTATGGCCAGAATGAATCAGGCTCTCCAAAGCGGGCACAGAAAAGTCCGGGGTTCCCATAAATACAATTCTCATTCGTCCTCCTCTTCATTGTCCATCAGCTCGCCCTCCACCAGATCCACATAAAGCTCACCCTTTAAATGGTCGCACTCATGGCAAATGGCGCGGGCTAAAAATTCCTTTGCTTCCAACTCAAACTCCTGCATATCCTCATCCACAGCCCGGACCCGCACATAATCAGGACGGGTCACAGTGCCATGCTTTCCCGGAACGCTTAAGCATCCTTCCGGTCCGGTCTGGCTGCCGCTCTGCTCTAAAATCTCAGGATTAATCAGCACATACTGGTTCCCGTCCTCAACATCAATCACCACAATCTGCTTTAATATCCCTACCTGAGGCGCTGCAAGACCTACTCCTCCGGCCTCATACATGGTGTCAAACATATCCTCCACCAGCTGCTTGTTCCGCCGGGTCATCTCCTTCACCTTTTTGCACTCTTTTGTTAAAATGGCATCTCCAATTGTCCTAATCTGCCTGATCGCCATATCCTCCAATGCTCCTTTTCTCCGGGCACGGCTCTTCCCTGCCCTGTTATTTATTCTTTATCTCCGAAAAACCGTTCCTGCTCTTTCTGAATCCTTCCCAGCTGATTTCCTGGCAGTTTCTCAGCTGAAATCATGCTCCGGGGAATTTCTGCTCACACGCCTCCCGCCTGCTGATATCATGGCAGTTTCTCAGCTGAAATCATACTGTATGGCAAGCTGTCTGCAATCCTCTGTCTCGTCCCACCGGTCCTGGACATATTTTTGGATTCTTATTAGTATATCATAATTTTCCTGTTTCAAATATAAAATTTTTCTATAAATATCATTAACTTTGTAGATTGGGGCCGGAACCGGACCGATTACCTCCACGCAGGAGGCAAAATGACGCGCCACAGACTGATGGATCAAATCCATCATACGGCTGGTCAGGGACTCGTCCCTTCCTGACACCTGAAGCCCCAACATATGAGACGCGGGGGGATAATGCATCAGCTGCCGGTATCCCATCTCCTGCCGGAAAAAAGTTTTGTAGTCCTGGCAGGATGCTGCCTTCACCGCATAATGCTCCGGAATATAGGTCTGAATCACCGCGGTTCCCGGATTGCTGCCCCGGCCTGCCCTCCCAGCTGCCTGTACCAAAAGCTGAAACGTCCGCTCCGCACACCGGAAGTCCGGCGCATAGAGAGAAATATCTGCCGCCAGAACACCCACCAGGGTCACGCCGGGAAAATCATGGCCTTTGACAATCATCTGAGTGCCAATAAGAATATCTGCCTTTCCCTTGCCAAAGGCAGACAGGATCGCCTCGTGTCCTCCCTTGCGGGAGGTGGTGTCAGAATCCATCCGCAGAATCCTTGCCCCGGGAAAGCGAAGAGCTGCCATCTCCTCCACCTTCTGAGTCCCAATGCCAAACCCTGCCAGATATTCAGAGCCGCACACCGGACATACATTGGGCTGGGGAATGCTGTAGCCGCAATAATGGCATACCAGGCGCCGGTTGTTGTGCTGGGTCAGGGACACGTCACAGTGGGGGCATTTGACAGCGCCCCCGCAGCTTCGGCAGGACACAAAGCTGGAATACCCTCTCCGGTTCATAAAGAGCATCATCTGCTGTCCCTTTTGCAGCCGATCCTCCATAAGCTCCTGAAGCCGTCTGCTGAAAACAGACTTGTTTCCCGCCTCTATCTCCCGGCGCAGATCCACCACCTCCACAGTGGCAGGAGTGCCGGCCCCGGCCCGTTTTTTCAGAGAAAACAGCTTATAAATCCCTGCCTCGGCCTTTGCATACGCCTCCAGGGACGGTGTGGCTGACCCTAACACCAGATGAGCCCTGCAAAGCTCTGCCAGATGCTCTGCCACCTCTCTGGCATGGTACCTGGGCGCTCCCTCGCTTCGGTAAGCCCCCTCATGCTCCTCGTCAATCACAATCAGGCCCAGGTTCTCAAAAGGCGCAAACAAGGCAGACCGGGCTCCGATCATAATGGACGTCTCCCCTCTGGCCGCCCGGTCAAACTGGTCGTAACGCTCCCCTGCTGACAACCTGGAATGCATAACCGAGATCTTTTCCCCAAACCGGCGGTAAAATCGCATCACGGTCTGATAAGTCAGGGCAATCTCCGGAATCAGCACAATCACCTGTTTCCCATGACTTACCACATGTTCAATCATGGCCATGTACACTTCCGTCTTGCCGCTGCCGGTAATTCCATGAATCAGATAAGGGGTCCGGTCCCCCTCATCAAAATCCCGGCAAAAAGCTTCCACTGCCTGCTCCTGTCCGGGATTTAATATTTTTTCCTTTCCTGCAGCTTCCTTGTCAATTCCGGTTTCCGGCTCCGGCCCGGGCAGCCTCACCAGGGATTGCACCACCTGTTTATTTCTGGCCTTTACCTTCTTTTTTACCGGAAGCACAGTCTTCAAAGCCTGATTCATGGTAGAGCCATACTGCTCCTTCATCCACCAGGCAAGGGAAATTCTCCTGGAATCGGCAGTCACGCTTCCCTTTGCCACTTCCAGCACCTCTTTTGTCCGGGCATCATCAAACTGTGCCTTGTCCGAAATATCCACCACATATCCCTTCCGGACCCGGTTTCCCAAACCAAAAGGAACGCAGACCTGACTTCCCACCTGGATTTCCGGAACCAAATGCTCCGGAATCCGGTACTGAAACATCCGGTCCACGCTTTCATGGGAAATATCAATAATCACAGAGGCATACTTTACTGCCATAGTTTCTCCTGTTTCTATTTACAAGCATTCTTAAGATCTTTATTTGTCAAATGAAAGAAACCTTTTCACCACCTGATCCAGCTTCATACTGTGAGACCCCTTAAAAAGAATGGAATCTCCGGGCTGCGCCAGACTTAAAATCTCATCCAAAAGCCCCTCCTGGTCTCCCTCTGCAAAATGGCGGCAATCCATGCCTGCCTCAATATGTTCC
>CATLIJ010000264.1 GCA_949948825.1 uncultured Clostridiaceae bacterium | reverse complement strand
ACCTCCTCTCTTTTATGGGGCTTGCGAAAAAATAGTTTTGGGGGCAATTCTATTATCTCGCAAATTACCATAAAATGGGAGGTTTTTTTATAAATTTTTAAAATTATTTTTTAATCGTCAGACCTGAAAGGATGAAAAAGCCCTTGTCAGAAATATTATCCGTATGTTACAATTTTGGGTGGCAATAAAGTTTTAGGAAACCGGGAGGAAGGGGAAGCTATGAAAAAACTTCTGAAATATTTGAATGGCTATAAGTTGGAGAGCGTGCTGGGACCCTTGTTTAAGATGCTGGAGGCGAGCTTTGAGTTGTTTGTGCCATTGGTGATGGCGCAGATTATTGATGTGGGCATTAAAAATCAGGATGTGTCCTATATTATGAAAATGGGCGGACTTTTGGTGCTCCTTGGAATCATTGGTCTGACCTGTTCTCTGACCGCACAGTTTTTTGCTGCAAAGGCATCGGTTGGGTTCAGCACAGCCCTGCGGAATGATCTGTTTTCCCATATTAATCATTTATCTTATTCAGAGCAGGACGGGATAGGGACAGCTGCTTTGATTACCCGAATGACCAGTGACGTGAATCAGGTCCAGTCAGGGCTGAATCTGGCCCTGCGGCTTCTTTTGCGTTCCCCGTTTATTGTGTTTGGAGCCATGATTATGGCATTTACCGTGAATGTGAAGGCTGCCATGGTATTTGTGGTTACAATACCAGCTTTGAGTGTGGTGGTATTTGGGATTATGGCTTGGAGTATGCCTTTGTACAAAAAGGTACAGAGACAATTAGATCAAGTGACCCTTGCCACCAGGGAGAGTCTGACCGGTGCCCGTGTGGTCCGTGCGTTTAACCGGCAGGAGGATGAGATTGCCCGGTTTGACGAGGCTAACAGCCAGCTGGTGCGGTTTCAGGTTTTTGTGGGAAAGATTTCTGCCCTGATGAATCCGATTACCTATGTGATTGTGAATCTGGCCATTATTGCTGTAGTGTGGACCTCCGGAAAGCAGGTGGATCAGGGAATCATCACCCAGGGAGAGACTGTGGCCCTGGTCAACTATATGTCACAGATTCTGGTAGAGCTGATTAAGATGGCTAACCTGATTGTGTCGATTTCCAAGGCCCTGGCCTGTGCGAACCGGATCAGCACAGTGCTGGAGGAGAAGAGCTCCATTGTGGACCCTGTGGAGGGAATGGGAACAGATGCTTTGAAAAATTCCGGGAAAAATCCGGAGTCTGCCATTTTGGAGTCAAAGGCTGTTCCCAGGGTCCGTTTCCGGCAGGTGAATTTTGCATATAAGAAGGCAAAGGAGGATGCGCTCTCCCATATTGATTTTACGGCAGAGCGGGGACAGACCATTGGCATTATCGGCGGCACTGGCTCCGGAAAGTCTTCTCTTGTGAATTTAATTCCCCGCTTTTATGATGTGCGGGAGGGGGCTGTGGAGATTGATGGAATTGATGTGCGGAAGTATACTTTAAAGGAACTGCGGCATAAGATTGGAGTGGTGCCGCAAAAGTCCGTGCTTTTTAAAGGAACGCTGCGGGACAATATGCAGTGGGGGAAAAAGGAGGCTACGGACGAGGAGATTTATGAAGCTCTCGATATGGCTCAGGCCAGAGAATTTGTGGACAGCAAGGAACATGGGCTGGACCTTGCCATTGACCAGAACGGCAAGAATCTGTCCGGCGGACAGCGTCAGCGTCTGACCATTGCCAGAGCTCTGGTAAAGCGTCCTGAAATTTTAATTATGGATGACAGCGCTTCTGCGCTGGATTTTGCCACAGATGCAAAGCTTCGGAAAGCGATTTCAGCGGGTACTGGGGATATGACCGTATTTCTTGTGTCCCAGCGGGCCGCCACCATCCGGAATGCGGACCAGATTATAGTGCTGGATGACGGCCATGTGGCTGGTCTTGGAACTCATCAGGAGCTTGTGAAAAATTGTGAAATATACCGGGAGATCTGTCTGTCCCAGCTGTCGGAAAAGGAGGTGCTGTGAAATGAAAAATCAATGGAAGCAGCATAAATCCACCTTGGCGCGGATTCTTAATTACATTGGCGTGTATAAATGGCTGGTGCTGTTGTCACTGGCCTTGGCAGGTGTGACAGTTGCAGCTACTCTCTATGCACCCATTCTGGTAGGAGAGGGCGTGGACCTGATTTTAGGACCAGGGAATGTGGATTTTGCCGGACTGGCAGGTATTTTAAAACAGATTGCAGCAGTTGTGTTTTTGACTGCATTTGCCCAATGGCTGATGAATCATATTAATAACCAGATTACCTACCATGTGGTGAAGGATATTCGGACCAGGGCCTTTAACCATCTGGAGGTTCTGCCCTTGAGCTATCTGGATACCCATCTGTACGGAGATACCATCAGCCGGATTATTGCTGACATTGACCAGTTTTCCGAAGGGCTTTTAATGGGCTTTACCCAGCTTTTCACAGGAGTATTGACCATACTGGGAACCCTGGGATTTATGCTGGCAGTGAATCCGCTTATTACAGCTGTGGTTGTGGTGGTGACGCCTTTATCTCTTTTTGTGGCCAGTTATATTGCAAGAAAAACCTATGCCATGTTCCAGCTTCAGTCAAAGACACGGGGAGAGCTGACTTCCCTTGTGGATGAGATGATTGGCAATCAAAAGGTAGTACAGGCATTTGGCTATGAAGAAGAAGCTGGAAAACGGTTTGAGGAAATCAACGAACGGCTGCGCTCCTGCAGCCTGCGGGCCATTTTCTTTTCATCCATCACCAATCCGGCTACCCGGTTTGTGAACAGCATGGTCTATGCCAGCGTGGGGGTGGCAGGAGCATATGCTGCCATTGGAGGATTTTTGAGCGTTGGCCAGCTTTCCATCTTTTTAAGCTATGCCAACCAGTACACAAAGCCCTTTAACGAGATTTCCGGCGTGGTGACAGAGCTGCAGAATGCTCTGGCCTGTGCGGCGCGGGTATTTGAGCTGATGGACGAACCAGCCATCTCACCGGAGGACAATGCAGTGAGACTGGAAAAGGCAGACGGAAGAGTGGCCATAAAGGATGTTTCCTTTTCCTATCATCCGGAAACTCCTCTGATTGAGCATTTGAATCTGGAGGTAAAGCCTGGTCAGCGGATTGCCATTGTAGGGCCTACCGGCTGCGGAAAGACGACTCTCATCAACCTGCTCATGCGGTTTTATGACGTAAAGGCAGGAGAAATCCGGGTATCTGGTCTGGACATCCGCAAAGTCACCCGCAAAAGCCTGCGGGCCAACTATGGTATGGTTCTTCAGGAAACCTGGCTGAAATCCGGCACCATCCGGGAAAACATTGCCTACGGAAGGCCGGACGCCTCTCTGGAGGACATTATTCAGGCAGCCAAGGCAGCCCATGCCCACAGCTTTATCAAGCGGATGCATGATGGATATGACACCATGATCTCAGAAGATGGAGGCAATCTGTCCCAGGGCCAGAAGCAGCTTTTATGCATTGCCAGAGTCATGCTGTGCCTGCCGCCCATGCTGATTCTGGACGAAGCCACCTCCTCCATTGACACCCGGACCGAAATCCGAATCCAAAAAGCCTTCGCCACCATGATGCAAGGCCGCACCAGCTTCATCGTAGCCCACCGCCTCTCCACCATCCGCGAAGCCGACGTCATCCTGGTCATGAAAGACGGCCACATCATAGAACAAGGGACCCACGACACTCTGCTCAAACAAAACGGTTTTTACAAGAATCTGTATGAAAGTCAATTTTCGCGTTAGGCAATGAGCGCTGCGGAAAAAAGGAAGCAAAGTCGGCTGTTATGAGCTGAACTTGCTCATAAAAAGCCGGATTGGATTTCTTTTTTCCATAGGGCGAAGCCCGTGACCGAGACGAAGCGAAGCGGAGTCGAGGCCAGCGCGTGGTGGCCCGGAGGGATTCGTCAGCCGAAGCGCTGCGGAGTCGAGGCCCGGGCCCCCCACAGCACCCCCACCCGAAGCACTCCATAAAAAAAGAAACCAAAACATCCAAAA
>CATLIJ010000263.1 GCA_949948825.1 uncultured Clostridiaceae bacterium | reverse complement strand
TCGACGGACAAGAAGCATCAGGCGTTCGCCTGATGTGGAATCTGACATAAATTTGGGCTTACAAGCAAGCTTGACACCCAAATTTATGTCAGATTCCCCGCCCCGTGAACTGTAACAACAAATTTTTATGGAAAATTGTCACAATTTGTGCTATAATTTTCTAAATATTATGTATCAGGAGAGGTTTTCATATGAATGGTATTGGAGTGATTATGCGGCTTATTATCTTTTTGTTTGTTTTTCTGATCAGTTTTGTTCTTCCGATCTTAGCCGAATGGAAAATTTTTGAAAAAGCAGGAGAACCTGGATGGACGAGTCTGATTCCCATTTATTCCAGCTATATGATATATAAGATTGCCTGGGAACCCAAATATTTCTTTATTCAATTGGGCGTTTCGTTTACTGCTGTTTTACTGACCATTATGAACCCCCCGGCTATTGTGCTTTTGATTTTTGTTTTGGCCATTGCCCTTACCAGCCTTGTGCTTCAATTCCTTTTATGCCTTCAGCTGGCATCTGCATTTAACCATAGCAGCTTATTTGGAATCGGGCTGTTTTTCCTGGAGCTGATCTTTAAACTGATTCTGGCATTCGATTCCTCTGATTATCAGGGGCCGCAAGCAGCTAAAATCAGCTGAAAATCAAAAATCATAAGGAAAAACATAATAAAATATATTATTATTCAGGAGGTAACACAAAATGAACGCTGTCTCAGAAATCTCTTCCATGATTACGACCATACTGATTTTGGTCGCCTGCATTGTGCTTCCAGTAATTGCCAACTGGAAAATATTTGTCAAAGCAGGAGAACCGGGCTGGAAAAGTCTCATCCCGATTTATTATTCCTACATTCACTATAAGATTGCCTGGAAACCATTCTATTTCATTGTACATATGGTCATTGTGGCAGCTGCCATTCCTTTTGCCGTGATCGCTGTATATTCGGGATCTTCACTTTGCCTGATATTGACCTTGCTCCTTTATGTATGCCGTTTTATTTTACAGATTCTTTTCTCAATGAAGCTGTCAGCGGCCTTTGACCATGGTATACTCTTTACCTTAGGACTGATTTTTTTAGGACCCATTTTTATGATTATTTTAGGATTTGATTCCAGCGAATACCAGGGTCCCCAGTAAGACAAGATTTTTGAGAGGTACATTTTAATGAATGTTTTAAATGTTTTAATTTCCATCTTCACCACACCCCTTTACCTGTTTTTCCTGCTTCTCTATTTTCTTGTTACCTTTATTGCCAACTGGAAAATATTTGTCAAAGCAGGAGAATCTGGCTGGAAGGCTCTGATTCCCATATACAACACCTGCATAACATTTAAGATTGCATGGAAGATCCGTTATTTTTTTCCATACATTCTTACTGTTTTAGCAATGAACCTGCTGCCCTTTTTTGCCACATCCCTCTCTGTTCTGCTCTTTGGGACCTTGGGCCTTTACCTTTGCTTTATCATTTTTCAGATTCTGTTTTGCTATAAGCTGGCAAGAGCGTTTGACCGCAGTCTCTTCTTTGCAATTGGCCTGATCGTTCTAGGTCCTGTATTTATGTTGATTCTGGCCTTTGATTCCTCTGAATACGAAGGACCCCAGTAAGAATCTGTCATTAAAAATCCGTGTGAGAGAAATGAAAAAATGCATTTGATAACATTCTCCCATTCCTCTCACACGAATCCTACATCTCCTCTTTATCTACTGCCTCAATCACAAACTGCACACTCTCATAATCCCTTTGAAAAACCGGAAGATTTATCCCTGCATACATGAGACTGCTTCCGCTGAAGACGCGCTCCTCTGGTCTTAATCCCTCCCAACTGCTCTCCTGGTCTTGGCCTTCCTGATCCAATCGCTCCCAACTGCTCTCCTGGCCTTCCTGACCCAATCCTTTCCAACTGCTTTCCTGATGCTCCTGACTCAATCCCTCACACCATACCCGGTATTTCCAGTTCTCCCGAAGTCCCTTTAACCTAACCCGCAAAAACAGCGGATTTGACCGGACGTGGAGGCAGACTGCGCTGACCAGAGTTCTGTGCTGGTCTGTGCTCACAAACTGCCACGCAGCAAAATCCTCCCTTTTCGCCACAGGAGTCAGCCTGTAATAATCTCCATTTAAAATCAAGTCCTGATACTTTTTATACCACTGAATCTGCCCCTTTACGATTTCCCGTTCCCAGGAGCTTAAATTCCGCACATCCAGCTCATAGCCAAAGGCTCCGGCCATGGCCACGATTCCCCTGGTTTCCAAAGAAGTCACTCTCCCGGTCTGAAGATTGGGACTCACAGACACATGGGCGCCCATGCTGCTTATGGGATATCCAAAAGAGGTCCCGTACTGAATGGAAATCCGCTCAATGGCATCTGTATTGTCACTGCACCAGATCTGAGGCATATAGAACAGGATTCCTGCATCAAAACGCCCCCCGCCGCCAGAACAGCCCTCCCACAAAATATCCGGAAATTGGCTGACAAACCGTTCCATCAGCTCATAGACTCCCAGCACATACCGATGGCTTGTCTCTCCCTGCCGCCTTGCAGGACAGGTTTTGGACCACACATCCGAAAGGCTCCGGTTCATGTCCCATTTGACATAATCCACCTTTCCCTCAGCTAAAATCCTTCCAATGCTGTCAAAAAGATAATCCCTCACTTCCTTCCGGCTCATGTCCAGCACCAGCTGCCCCCGCTCCCGGTTGGGTGTCCTTCCCGGAATCATCAGGCACCAGTCCGGATGGGTGCGGTAAAGATTGCTGTCCTCATTGATCATCTCCGGCTCAATCCATATTCCAAACTGAAGCCCCATTCCATGAATCTTCTCTGACAGCCCCTTCACTCCATTTGGCAGCTTCTCTTTGTTGGCTGTCCAGTCTCCCAGCCCGCACCGGTCATGGTCTCTTCCCCCAAACCATCCGTCATCCATGACAAACAGCTCCACTCCCAGCTCCTTTGCACTTGCTGCCAGAGACACCACCTTTTCCTCAGTAATATGAAATTCCATTGCCTCCCAGTTGTTTAAAAGCACTGGCCGTCTCTGGTTCCGGAATCTGCTTCGAATCAGATGCTCCCGGAAGACATTATGAAACTGATGGGACAGTTTCCCAAAGCCCTGGTCACTAAAGGAAAAAATCACCTCCGGCGCAGTGAATATCCCGCCATTCTCCAGCTGCCAGCGAAATCCTTCCGGATGAATCCCCATGACAAACCGGGTCTGGTCCAGCTGGTCCACCTCAGCCTGGGCAAGGAAATTCCCGCTGTACACAAAGGAAGCGCCATAACATTCTCCCCAGTCCTCTCCTGCCCCGGTCTCACACAGAATCACAAAAGGATTCTGCTGATGGCTGGAGGTTCCTCTCATGCTGTCTGCCGCCACCTTTCCATGACGGCATTTCCCTCTTTCCATAGTGCGCTCCATGGTATGGCGGCCATAAAAGGAAATCATCTCCAAATCCGCTCTCTGAATATCCAGACAGGCAGAAAAAACCCGTTCCAGCCATATGGTGTCCCCATGATTTCTGATCTGGCATGCCCTGGTAATCACATCCCACTCTTCCAGGACTCCGTAATACAGCACTGCCTCCACATCCGACGCCTTATCCTTAAGCACAATCTCCAAAGTCTCAGCTTCCGTCTCCAAAGCCCACACAGCCGGCAGCCCGGGAAGGCTGTATTTTCCCTTATAAATCTTATAAGAATCAAACAAAAGCTCAGCTGCCCTGCTGCCGTCCCCATGCTCCACACACAGGCAGGACTCCCGGTAATCCCCCACTCCATAGGCAGGAAATTCCAAAGGATAGGTGTCCAGAGAATATCCCCGGTCCTCTCCGGCTTCATAAGGGGCTCCGCAAAAGCCCCGGTTGATTCCCCGGATCAAATAAGAAAGCTCTGTTGCCAAAATCCGTTTCCCATAATATAAATGGAGCAAATGCCCATAAGAGCTTACCTGCATCTGCCAGGTGCTGTTATTTGTATCCAGAAAAAACACTCTGTTCCCC
>CATLIJ010000262.1 GCA_949948825.1 uncultured Clostridiaceae bacterium | reverse complement strand
TGTATCAATCTGAAATGCAATATCCGCAAAATTGCTGCCTTCCACCCAGCGGGTCTGAGGCACCATTCCCGGCCTCATCACCCGCACAAAATATTCCTTTCCATAATATGCATCATAAACCGCCTTCACTTCCTCTTCTGTCACCGGACGGGTCAATGTGCCATAAGCTGTCACCAGAATCCCCCGGTTCATAGGAACCAGATGAGGAGTAAAGCTAACCACCACAGGTTTCCCTGCCACATAAGAAAGCTGTTCCTCAATCTCCGGGGTGTGCCGGTGGCTGGCCACACCATAAGGCTTCATACTCTCATTGACTTCACAATACAGGCTGGGAACCTTTGCGCTCCGGCCAGCTCCCGAAGTCCCTGACTTGGCGTCAATAATAATTGTCCCTGTATCAATCAGCCCCTCCTTTACCATAGGATAGAGCGTTAAAAAGGAACAGGTGGGGTAACACCCTGGATTGGCAATCAGCCTCGCCCCCCGGATCTTCTCCCGGTTCACTTCCGGCAGTCCATACACTGCCTCCTCTATAAAAGAGGGGGTGGGATGTTCCAGCTTATACCACTCCTGATAAACCTTTACATCTTTAATCCGAAAATCTGCACTCAGATCAATCACCTTTGTTTTTGATAAAATCTCCTCTGTAATTTGGGAGGCACAAAAACCCTGGGGCGTAGCTGTAAATATCACATCTGCCATATCTGCCAGTCTTGCCATATCATCATCCTTACACAGCTCTTCATCCAGAACATGAGCCATATTTCTGTAAATCGATGTAAAATCCTCCCCCACATAGCTTCGGGAGCCATACCACACAATCTTCACATCCTCACGTTGCAAAAGAAGACGCGCCAATTCCGCTCCTGCATACCCTGTTGCTCCAATAATTCCTGCTTTAATCATTTCTTCTCTATCCTCTCTCAAAATTTCAATCATTAAGGTTTAACCGCATTCCGTCATTTTCCTTTTCCCCCACTCACATAACCGCTATCCATTATAGTAACTTTCCTGTCATAAGAAAAGCCTTTTTTCAAAAATCCTCTCAAAAATGTGAAATTTGGATTACAGTTCACGGGGCGAGGAATCTGGCATGAATTTGGGCGTCAAGCTCACTTGAAAGCACAAATTTATACCAGATTCCACATCAGGCGAACGCCTGATGCTTCTTGTCCGCCGAAGACGGGCAAGAAGAGGCTCCCCGTGAACAATAACAAATTTGGGTAACAGTCCAGACGGCAATGTTTCATAATTATACATCAAAACAAAAGATTATTCAATCCTTTCCTCTTATTCTCATCTATTTTTTTCTTATTTCCCAAATTAATATATTATGCTCTTCCAAATACAGAAAACTCCTTTTTTTCTCTTGCATTTTTCTCAAAAGTATTGTATATTTATGAACGTCATACCTGTCACAGGCTCAGGCAGTCTTTTACATCAAACAAATCTCAGGAGGAGAAAATATTATGAAGGAAAAAGTTGTATTAGCATATTCCGGTGGACTGGACACCACTGCCATCATCCCATGGCTGAAAGAACACTTTGACTATGAAGTGATTTGCTGCTGCATTGACTGCGGTCAGGGCAATGAACTGGACGGACTGGAGGAACGGGCAAAGCTGTCCGGCGCATCCAGACTGTATATTGAAGATCTGGTAGACGATTTCTGCGACAATTACATTATCCCCTGTGTACAGGCAGGAGCTGTATATGAGAACAAATATCTGTTAGGCACTTCCATGGCACGTCCTGCTATTGCCAAACGGCTGGTAGAGATTGCCCGCAAAGAGGGAGCCACTGCCATCTGCCACGGAGCCACTGGCAAAGGCAATGACCAGATTCGTTTTGAACTGGGTATCAAGGCTCTGGCTCCTGATTTGAAGATCATTGCTCCCTGGCGCATGACTGACATCTGGACTATGCAGTCACGGGAAGATGAAATCGAATACTGCCGTCAGCATGGCATTCATCTTCCGTTCTCAGCAGACAACAGCTACAGCCGGGACCGCAACCTGTGGCACATCAGCCATGAAGGGCTGGAGCTGGAGGACCCTGCCAGCGAGCCCAACTATGAGCATTTGCTGGTCTTGGGCGTCACTCCCCAAAAAGCTCCGGACCAGGGAGAATACGTGACCATGACCTTTGAAAAAGGCATTCCCACCAGCGTAAACGGCGAAAAAATGAAGGTTTCTGATATTATCCGCAAGCTTAATGAACTGGGCGGCAAACACGGCATTGGCATTGTAGATATTGTAGAAAACCGTGTGGTAGGCATGAAATCCCGCGGTGTATACGAAACTCCCGGCGGAACTATTCTGATGGAAGCTCACCAGCAGCTGGAAGAACTGGTATTAGACCGGGCCACCATGGAAACCAAAAAAAACATGGGCAACAAGATGGCACAGATCGTATACGAAGGCAAATGGTTCACTCCCTTAAGGGAAGCTGTTCAGGCATTTGTGGAATCCACCCAGCAGTATGTAACTGGAGAAGTCCGTTTCCAGCTGTATAAAGGCAATATCATCAAGGCAGGAACCACCTCCCCCTACTCCCTTTACAGTGAATCCCTTGCCTCCTTTACCACTGGCGATCTCTATGACCACCATGATGCAGACGGCTTTATCACCCTGTTCGGACTCCCCTTAAAGGTTCGGGCCATGAAAATGGCTGAAATGAAAAAGCACTGAAAGAATCCCGATTTATTTTTATAAAGAACAGGTGTCCATCATACACATCCAAAAACAGAGCTGGCACATATCCCTGTGCCAGCTCTGTTTCTAAGTGTCAGCTCTGTTTTTAACCAAATTTTTTTGACCAAATTTTTACTTGCCCTGCCCTTTTCCCTTCTTCCCTTTCTCTGGCAGCTGTGCCAATACAATCCCCGCAAATACCAATACACACCCTGCCAGCTCCTTTCCAGACAATCGCTGCCCCAGCAGAATCCAGCCAGCCAGCACAGAAAACACAGATTCAAGACTCATCAACAAGGAAGCCACAGTTGGAGCAATATTTTTTTGTGCAATCACCTGCAATGTATATGCCACTCCACAGGACATAACTCCTGCATACAGAACAGGCATCCAGGCTGCTGTAACTGCCCCCCAGGAAGGCTGCTCGAACAGCAGCATCCCTGCACCAGACAGGACCCCTGCAGTAAAAAACTGAACACAGGAAATCACCACCCCCTCCGCCTTTGGAGAAAAATAATCAATAACCAGAATATGTAAGGTAAACCCAATGGAACATAAAAATACCAGAAAATCTCCCTTATTCACCGAAAAACCTTCCTTAATACAAAGCAGATACATTCCCACAGCCGCAATCCCCACACTGACCCACACATTCCGTCTCACTTTCTTCTTCATAAAAAGCCCTAACACTGGCACCAGAATAATATAAAGAGCTGTGATAAAGCCTGCTTTGCCAACTGTGGTAAAGGCGATTCCAAACTGCTGTAAAGAACTTGCCAGACATAAAAAAACTCCGCAGCACACCCCTCCTGCAATTCCTATCCGATTCCTGCTTTGCCGCTCCTCTCCGGACAAAGCCTCCCAGCTCTCCCGATTCACTCTCCGCAGCAAAAAAATACAGGGAATCAGCACGATTCCCCCTATAATAAAGCGGCAGGCATTAAACGTAAATCCACCCACATAATTCATGCCTTCGCTTTGGGCAACAAATGCAACTCCCCAAATCCACGCAGTAATCAAAAGCATTATGCTGCTTCTTATAGACTTCCTCTTTTCCAATTCCATCTCCAAAATCTCCTTTTGTACCTGTATCTTTGTCTTCCTATTGCATGAACCATATTCTGATCGTTCTGCTGAACAATCCTTCCTGCTGACCAGGCCATGATACCAGGATCAAAAGGTCTTTTAACCCTGGTATCATGGCATTTATGAATGGATTTCATAGTCCCTCAGTCTGCCACATATTCCTTAAATCCTGAAGACCAGATCTCATTCCCATCTGCATCTACCCACAACGCCTCCACCTTTTCCAGGGA
>CATLIJ010000261.1 GCA_949948825.1 uncultured Clostridiaceae bacterium | reverse complement strand
AATTTAAGAATCTGACTTTTCCTCTGATTCTGCCATTTTTCAGCATTAATATGGTGCTTTGCATGAAAAATTTCCTGATGGTGTTTGATCAGATTATGGCGCTGACCAAGGGAGGTCCGGCTCAGAGCACGGAATCTATTTCCTACCTGATTTATAACAATGGTATGTCTGGCGGCCAGTTCGGCTTTCAGAGCGCCAATGCAGTTGTATTTTTTGTCCTGATTGTAATATTGTCTGTGGTTCAGATGACATTTTCCGGAAGAAGGGAGGAGCAGCTGTGAGGAAAGAGGGGAAAGCAGCGGAGCGGGTAAACTGGCCAGTTACCATTCTTTTGATTTTGGGACTGGTTACGATTCTGTTTCCTTTATACATGGCAGTTGTGATTGCGTTTAAACAGCCAAGCGAGATGACCAACAGTATTTCCGGCATTTTGTCTCTGCCAAAGAGATGGAGCCTGGAAAATTTCTCCGAGGCAATGCGGGTGACGGATTTCTGGCATTCTCTCTTTAACAGTTTTTTGATTACTGTGGTCAACCTGGGATTTTCCATTGTCCTGCATTCCATCATTGGCTATGCAGTGGGAAGAAATAAGGCGCACAGCAAGTTTTATCAGTTTGTTTATCTGTACATTGTCAGCGGCATGTTTGTACCCTTTGCCATTTTGATGATGCCCCTGGTAAAACAGACTGCCCAGATGGGAATTGCCAATGTGGTTGGAGTGATTGTGTGCTATGTGGTGTTTTATATGCCAATGAACCTGCTTTTGTATTCTGGATACCTGGTCAATATCCCTGTCGCCCTGGAAGAGGCGGCGCGGGTGGACGGCGCAAGCACCTGGAGAACCTACTGGAGCATTATTTTTCCCATTATGAAGCCTATGCATGCAACGGTTGCTGTTCTCACGGCCCTTGGCACCTGGAATGATGTTATGACGCCTTTGGTGATTATGTCTGGAAGCGGTATGAACACGCTGCCTCTGGCGCAGATGACCTTCCAGACTCAGTTTGGTACGAATTATAATCTGGCGTTTGCCTCTTACCTTTTGGCGCTGATTCCCATTTTGATTTTCTATCTGGTCTGCCAGAGACAGATTCTGAACGGAGTGGTGAATGGAGCGGTGAAGTAGCTGGAAATATTGTTTTTTTAAGGTGTTGCTTTCGGGCAGCACCTTTTGTTGTATGACGGACATGCCCGTGTTCTGCGGTGAAAGTCCACATAGGTCCAGCTGCCGTTGAGCGCTGGTTTGGCCGGGATGTTGGGGAAGTAAATAAAATAAGTAAAATAAATGGTAAAATTAAATGGGTTTCAGGAAAAAAGAATAGTAAACCAAAAACGTTTTATAAATACGCATCAAATCCGGCTGAGGGAAAATTGATAGGGTTCAAAGGGGATATTGCCGATTATAATTGGTGCTTTTGCACAAATAATGCAAGCTAAAAATGTATAAAAACAATAAAAACAAAGTTTTTTCTAAAAAATAGTTGACTTTTTTTGTTGAATTAGTTATAGTTTGGTTATTGGTAAAACGGTTTATCAAACAAAGAGAAAGGAGAAAGGGTATGATTGGGATTGTGATTACAGGACACGGCCATTTCCCCAGGGGGATATTGAGCGCGGTGGAGTTGGTTGCCGGAAAGCAGGACCAGATCGTCAGTGTGGATTTTGAGGAAGGACAGAGTTCGGGCATGTTGAAGGAGGCATTGTTAGCTGCTGTGGAGGGAATGGAGGGGGACGAGGTGCTGATTCTGTCAGATCTGGCAGGAGGGACACCCTTTCACATGGCAGCGGAAGTAAAGCAGGAACAAAAGGGAAAGCATATCCGCCTTCTGGCAGGAACAAATATGGCGGTGGTGATAGAAGCTGTGTTTTCCCGGATGGGCGCCGGGTTGGATACTTTGGCTGAGATGGCGGCAGAGGCAGGGATTAGAGGCGTTGTGGATTTTGAGAGGCTGAGGGATGAGGAGGAGACGACTCAGTTTGAAGAGGGCATATGACTGGGAAGAAAGACGGAAAAGCAGGCATTGTAAGGTATCGGACAGGAGATAAAAGATGAGAAAAAGAATTCAGAAGGAACCAATCCAATACAGGGAAAGGTACAGAGAGACAGCCCTTCTTACAAGGGAAGAGGTAGAGGGGGCAATGGAAAAGGCGGTGGAGCAAACCAGGGAAAACCTGGAGTATTTTGGGAATCAGTTTCCGGCGCCAGCTACAAAAGGGCAGATTTATGAGCCCATGGACAATACAGAGTGGACGAATGGATTTTGGACTGGAATGCTCTGGCTCTGCTATGAGTATACCGGAGATAGGGTTTTCCGGGAGAAGGCAGAGGAACATGTGGAATCTTTTCTGAACCGGGTGGAGAAGCGGATTGAACTGGATCACCATGACCTGGGCTTTTTATACTCCCCCTCCTGTGTGGCAGCCTATAAGCTGACTGGTTCGGAGCAGGCGAAGCGGGCGGGGCTTCTGGCGGCAGATAAGCTGATGGAACGGTTTCAGGAGAGAGATGGATTTATCCAGGCCTGGGGAGAGCTTGGGGCCAGGGAACATTACCGCCTGATCATTGACTGTCTGATGAATATTCCTCTGCTTTATTGGGCTTCTTTTGTTACAGGGGAGGAGAAATACCGGACAGCCGCAGGGCGCCATTTTGATCAATCCTGTAATTACGTCATAAGGGAGGATGCATCTGCTTTTCACACCTTTTACTTTAACCCGGAGACAGGGGAGCCGGTAAAAGGAGTGACACGTCAGGGCTATAGGGATGACTCTGCCTGGGCCAGAGGGCAGGCCTGGGGGATATACGGAATTCCTCTGAACTACCGGGAGAACCGCAGTCCAGCTTCCCTGGAGCTGTATAAGGCAATGACCAACTATTTTCTGAACCGCCTTCCCGAGGATGATGTGTGTTACTGGGATTTGATATTTGGCGATGGCTCTGGTCAGCCCCGGGATTCTTCAGCAGCTGCGGTTGCAGTCTGCGGTATGTGCGAGATGGAGAAGAATCTGCCGGAAACAGATCCGGAAAAAGAAATTTACCGCCGCGGGATGCACAGGATTCTCCGTTCCCTTATGGAAAATTATACCTTTGACAAGCCAAAGCCCGGAAGTCCGGTTCTTTGCCACGGCGTATATTCCTGGCATTCCGGAAAAGGGGTAGATGAGGGAAATATATGGGGGGATTACTATTATATGGAGGGACTGATGCGCTTCTGGAAAGATTGGAACCCATATTGGTAGGAAAAAGCAGGGCAGAGGAGCGAATTATCTGTTATGAAAATCAGATGCCCCGCGGGCAGTATGCATGGATGAAGATGTGCCTGCTGGCTGCAGGAAGGCCCGAAAGGACAAAAAGAACAGGAAAAATAAGGAGGACAGGATGGTACCGAATATTGTAGCTTTTCGCATTGACGAACGTCTGATTCATGGACAGGGACAGTTATGGATAAAGGCACTGGGGGTAAACACAGTGATTGTGGCCAATGATTTTGCCAGCGAGGATTCTATGCAGCAGACTCTGATGAAGGCAGTGGCGCCGAAGTCTGTTGCCATGCGGTTCTTTTCCGTGGAGCATACCTGTGAGGTAATCATGAAGGCATCGCCAAAGCAATCTATTTTCATTGTGTGCAAATCAGCGGAGGATGCCCTCAGGCTGGTGGCAGGGGGAGTTCCTGTAAAGGAGATTAATGTGGGAAATATCCACCGGGGGCCTGGTAAGGAGGAGGTCAGCAGGTATATTGCCCTGGGGCCGGAGGATAAAGCAGCTTTAAAAGAGCTTCGTGACAAGTATGGTATTGTGTTCAATACCAGAACCACAGCCTCGGGTGATGATGGGGCGGCAAGGGTGGATTTGAACCGGTATCTGGATTAACTTTATTAAGGAGGAAACAGTTGTGGAAATCAGTATATTTCAGTGTGTGTTAATCGGTCTTTGGAGCGGATTGTGTCTGGCCGGAATGCTGTTTGGCATTTATACCAACCGGTGTCTGGTTATGGCAACGGGAGTGGGGCTTATTCTTG
>CATLIJ010000260.1 GCA_949948825.1 uncultured Clostridiaceae bacterium | reverse complement strand
TTAATATTCCACTCTTTCTTATAGCCGCCCTCTGTGCCGGTCCGGATCTCATCTGCAAGCACTTCCCTGCCAATCTCTTCCTTATGAGTATTCAAAAGCTCTGCCAGACGGTCATTTCCGCTCTGATACACAATGATCCGGTCCATCACCTCAAAGCCAGCTTCCTTTCTCATAGTCTGAATCTTGCTGACCAGCTCCCGGATAAATCCCTCCTCCAAAAGCTCTGGCGTTAAATTGGTGTCCAAAGCAACAGTCACCTGATTGTCGCTTTCTGACACATATCCTTCTGTCTGAGCCATATCAATCAGCAGATCCTCTTCAGACAAAGTCACCACAATATCTCCAAAGGTGAACTTCAGGAAACCTTCTGCCTTCAGGGTATCCATGGCCGCATTTCCGTCGATTTCTGCCAGGGCCTTCCGGATATTCCCCAGCTGTTTGCCGTATTTGGGGCCAACTGTCTTTAACTGCGGCTTAAAAC
Source organism: uncultured Clostridiaceae bacterium (assembly GCA_949948825.1). Classification (GTDB taxonomy): domain Bacteria; phylum Bacillota; class Clostridia; order Lachnospirales; family Lachnospiraceae; genus Brotaphodocola. Next base: position 3,540 of record CATLIJ010000260.1, on the reverse strand, counting down.
TGTAAGTGGTAAAGCTGCGCACATCCTCCACAAACTCTACGGATTTTACATTCAGCTCGTCTTCTATGATCTCCACGTAAAACGGGGACAGCTCATGGTCCGCCTTCACGAACATTTTCCCAATGGGCTGGCGGTTTTTCAGATTTGCTGTATTTCTTGCCGCTCTGCCCAAAACCACAATCTTCAGCACCTCCTCCATATCTGCCTCCAGCTGTAAATCAATCCTCGCCTCCTCCACAGACGGGAAATCGCACAGATGGACACTCTCCGGAGCTGTCTTATCAATGTTTCTGACCAGATTTTGATAAATAGCTTCCGTCATAAAGGGAATCATGGGCGCTGCTGCCTTAGCTGTGGTCACAAGGGCTGTGTAAAGGGTCATATAGGCATTGATCTTATCCTGCTCCATTCCCTTGGCCCAAAATCGCTCTCTGCTCCTTCTCACATACCAGTTGCTCATGTCATCCACAAAAGCCTGCAGGGCGCGGGCTGTCTCCGGAATCCGGTAGTTTTCCAGATTCTCATCCACACTCTTTACCATGGAATTAAGCTTTGATAAAAGCCACTTGTCCATGACAGTCAGTTTATCATACTCCAGCGTATATTTGGTTGCGTCAAACTGGTCAATATTAGCATACAGCACGAAAAACGCATAGGTATTCCACAAGGTTCCCATGAATTTCCGCTGCCCTTCCTTCACAGCCTCTCCGTGGAAGCGGTTGGGAAGCCAGGGCGCACTGTTAATGTAAAAATACCAGCGGATTGCATCTGCGCCATAGGTAGCCAGAGCATCAAAGGGATCTACTGCATTTCCCTTGGTCTTACTCATCTTCTGTCCAAACTCATCCTGTACATGGCCCAAAACAATAACATTTCTAAAAGGCGCTTTGTTGAAAATCAAAGTGGAAATGGCAAGCAGGGAATAAAACCATCCTCTTGTCTGGTCCACAGCCTCAGAAATAAAGTCTGCAGGAAACTGTTTTTCAAACAAATCCTGATTCTCAAAGGGATAATGGTGCTGGGCAAAAGGCATGGCTCCGGAATCAAACCAGCAGTCAATCACCTCTGGAACCCGCTTCATCTCCTTCCCGCACTTGGGACAGGTAATGGTCACTTCGTCAATAAAAGGACGGTGCAGTTCAATCTTTTCCGGACAGTTCTTTGACATGGCTTTCAGCTCTTCAATGCTTCCAATGGAATGCTGGCAGCCGCACTCACACTCCCATATATTTAAGGGGGTTCCCCAATAACGGTTTCGGCTGATGCCCCAGTCCTGCACATTCTCCAGCCAGTCGCCAAAACGGCCTTTGCCAATGCTCTCCGGAATCCAGTTGATGGTATTGTTGTTTCGAATCAAATCTTCTTTTACAGCAGTCATCTTGATAAACCAGGATTCCCGCGCATAGTAGATCAGAGGCGTATCGCAGCGCCAGCAATGGGGATAGCTGTGCTCAAAGGAGGGGGCAGAGAACAAAAGCCCTTTTTCCTCCAGCTCCTTTAACACCAGGGGATCTGCCTTTTTTACAAAAGTCCCCTCCCAGGGAGTCTCCTTTGTCATCTCTCCCTTAGAATCCACCAGCTGAACAAAGGGAAGATCATACTTGCGTCCCACCTTGGAGTCATCTTCACCAAAAGCAGGGGCAATGTGTACCACGCCGGTACCATCTGTCAGAGTTACATATCCGTCGCAGACCACGTAAAACGCCTTTTTCTTCTGCCTCTCACAAACCTCATTGGCATAGGGAAGCAGCGGCTCATACTCCTTGTATTCCAAATCCTTTCCCTGATACCGCTCTACTACTGTATATTCGCCCTTCAGCACAGTATCGCACAAAGCTTCTGCCAGATAATAGGTATATCCGTCATTTAACACCTTTACATAAGCTTCCTCCGGATTGACGCAAAGGGCCACATTGCTTGGCAAAGTCCAGGGAGTGGTGGTCCATGCCAGAATGTAGGCATCCTCTCCCTTTACCTTAAACCGGGCGATGGCAGAGCGCTCCTTCACATCCTTATAACCCTGAGCCACCTCATGGCTGGACAAAGGCGTTCCGCAACGGGGACAATAGGGAACAATCTTAAATCCCTTATACAAAAGTCCCTTTTCCCAAATCTTCTTTAATGCCCACCACTCAGATTCAATAAAATCATCATGGTAAGTCACATATGGATTATCCATATCTGCCCAAAAGCCCACAGTACTGGAAAAATCCTCCCACATGCCCTTATACTTCCAAACACTCTCCTTACAGTGAGCAATAAAAGGCTCCAGGCCATACTGCTCAATCTGCTCCTTGCCGTCCAGCCCCAGCATACGCTCCACTTCCAGCTCAACCGGAAGTCCGTGGGTATCCCACCCGGCCTTTCTGGGAACCAGATAACCTTTCATGGTGCGGTACCGCGGAATCATATCCTTGATTACACGAGTCAGCACATGACCAATGTGAGGCTTGCCGTTGGCAGTGGGCGGACCGTCATAAAACATATAGCCAGGGCCATCCTTCCGGTCCTCCATGCTTTTTTTGAAAATGTCATGTTCTTTCCAAAATGCCTCTACTTCTTTTTCCCGGTCTACAAATTTCAAATCTGTAGATACTTTGTCATACATTTCGATTACCTCCGTTTTTGTGGCAGGGTGGCGCTTCCTGGCCCGCAAAAAATTGCCTGCTTATTTGCAGATTCCCTGAATCAAATACACGCGTGCAGCCCGCACGCCGCCTTAGCGGCCTATTCCTCTCTGTGGGCCTGCGCATAAAAAAAGCCCCCGCCCTGTAATAAGGACGAAAGCCTGGGCTTCTCTGCACCACCTATTACTGCATACTTGTGATACCCTGGCGCTAAAGTCCAAATCCTCCCTGGAAAATTCAGACTCTCTTACCATATTGTACCCGCATATACGCTCCCTGTAACGGCGGGAAAGCCGGCTCGGCCTAATCAATGCCTTTATGTGAGATTACCTTAATTGGGTTATGCCAGCATCTTTCGACCTGCAACTCAGGAGGGATCTTCAGAATCTGCTTCCGACTTCGGGCTTCCACCTTCCCCGAATCGCTGATGCCTTCCACAGCCTTACTGTCTCCGTCTCAGTCATTGTCTGTTTCTTTCACTATTATATTGACTGAAACGGAAATTGTCAAGGTCTGGAAGAAAGGTCGTAAAAAATATGTGTAACCAGATTGGATTTTTCATCCTTTATTTCATATATTATAATCTAATCTCCTCCTGTCTTCAATTCGTTCATATAAAAAAGAAACCCCGTATAAATCCAATACAAGGTTTCTTTAGATGGAATACCACAACTTTTCCTTCGCTTTCGTACATCCCGCATATATTTTTTCTTTTATAAATATTGTATGTTACTATTCCTGTTTTATATAGACCAGAATGAAAAGAGGTTTACCTTTTTCGGTTAAGAGTATATTGCCTGACAAAATTTCAGAAACCAACAGGATTCTTTTTCGGGATAATTTCATTTCAGACACCTCTCAATCTTTTTTGTTATCCGCTTAGACAGTCCTTTCTTATTCTTTGCATTTACAC
>CATLIJ010000259.1 GCA_949948825.1 uncultured Clostridiaceae bacterium | reverse complement strand
TGTCCCAAAACAGCAGAAATACAGTCATAAAGCTTCTCCTGCAGCTCGTTTTCCGGCTGGCGGATATTTTTTAACACCTCTTCTTCTTTTTGCTTTTGAATAAAATACTGGCTCCGGATGATTTTTTTGGAGGAGGTCTTGGCAAAGGGCGTCTCCCGAATCCGGAAATTCATAATCCGCTTAAAGGTAGGCAGATCCTCATTGTGCTTCTTGATAATCTCCCCTACCACGCTCTCAATATCCGTAATGCCAGCTACCTCTATGTACTTATGGTTGGGATATACCTCGGCTGTCACAGTATCATTCTCCCCGAATACCAGAATATCCTCAATCACCCGGTCATCCTCAAAAAGATTTTCCAGCTGCTCCGGAGCCACATTTTCTCCATTGCTTAAAATAATCAGGTTTTTCTTTCTCCCGGTCAGATACAGGAAGTTTTCCTCATCCACATGGCCCAGATCTCCGGTGCAGAGCCATCCGTCCGGAGTCATCACCTCTGCGGTCTTGTCCGGCTCCTTATAATAACCCATCATCACCGAGGGACTCTTCACCTGAATCTCTCCGTCCACAATCCGCACCTGGCAGCCATCCACAATCCGTCCCACGGACGCCACCTTGTCCGGCCTGCTCCAGTCCGGCGAAGAAATCTTGGGCGAGCACTCGGACATTCCGTATCCCTGAGCGATGGAAATGCCAAGGTTCCGGTAATTGGCCGCCAGATCCGGAGCTAAGTACCCTCCTCCGCTGATAATCTTATGCAGCTGCTTTCCCAGTACCTGAGAACGGACCTTTCCTGCCGGCTGGCCGGTCTGTCTGGCCATTATGGCAATCCGGTTGTACAAGGTCTTTGCAATCATTGGAACCATGCGGATGACAGAGGGCTGGAACAGCTGAATATGAGCCGCCAGCTTTGCCATATCCCGGTTCAGGCACAAGGTTCCCCCATAGCGCAGGACAATGAGCACATCCCCGTTAATGCAGAACACATGATGAATGGGCAGCACATTTAAGTACACCTCCCGCTCCGGATGGTCTGTGTCTGTGGTGCAGAATGTGTTGTCAATAAGATTTCCGTTGGAAAGCATCACTCCTTTTCCCCGGCCTGTGGTGCCGGATGTAAAAAGAATCATCGCCAGATCCTTGGGAGCTGCCTTTGAGGGCACAGCCTTCCCTTTATACTCCTTCATCAGCTTGTCCCAGCAAGGCACATGCCTGCCGTGCTGGAAGGAAATATACTCCTTTACATGAGGACATTTCTCCTTCACACCCTCCACCAGCACATGATGGTCCCAGTCATAAAATAAAATATCCACATCTGAGCGGTTCAGGCAGTCAGCAAAGGTCTCCACATTCATCTGAATATCCAGAGGAACGCTTACATTTCCATTGCCCATAACCCCCAAAAGCACATTCAGATAAGGATGGCTGCTGCTGCCCAAAAGCCCTACCTTAATCTTGTGTCCAAGCTTCTCATCCTGCTCTGCTGCCCACGCCCCGATGGCATTGCACTCAGCGGCAAAGTCTTTGTAGGTCACGTCAAAAACCACGTCATTTTCCTCATAGCGGAGAAAGACATGGTCCCCGTGCTCCCTGCCTGCATTTTGCACCAAATCATAAACTGTCTTTGTATTCTGTGCCGTAATCATAATGACTCCCTTTACATTTTTAATAGATTTTATTTCCATTTAATATAGCACAAAATCAGGGAAGAATCAATGATACTTTGAGAATCAAAATATTTTTGGCGATTCTGCATAATACCTTGTCTATCTGTAAAATCCCACAACATTCACCTTGTATTCTGCACATAAAAATCACAAAACATAACATAGGTTATATCCATATTTCCACTTTTATGCTACAATTTCACCATAAGTTACAAATTTAACAAACTTTAAGGGAAAGGGGTACTTTAGCAATGGCTAGTACAGCAAACAAAAAAGAGCAAGCCACTCTGATTCACTCCGCTGTCGGTGTAGGTATCATGTTGTTTTTCCGGTTCCTGCCCCTCAGCCTCCCGGAGGTCACTCCGGTCGGTATGGAGATCCTGGGCGTCTTCCTGGGAACTTTATATCTGTGGACCTTTGTAGACCCCATATGGGGCAGCATCATGTCCATCGCCATGGTAGGTTTTTCCTCCTACAGTAACATGTCCGCAGTAATCGGCGAAGCCTTCGGCTCCCCGGTCGTCTGTCAGGTATTGTTCATGCAGATCATGTCCGGCGGTCTGGCTTACTACAAGATTACCGGCTACATGGGCCGTTTCTTCCTCACCAGAAAGTTTACCAACGGCAAACCCTGGCTCTTGATGGGCGTAATCTGTATGGGATGTTACTTTATCGCCGGCTTTGTCAATGCCTTTACCCCCATCTTCGTCATGTGGCCCGTTCTGTACGGAGTATTTGATGAGGTTGGCTACAAGAAAGGCGATCCGTTCCCCCGAGTTGCTATTACGCTGGTTGTAATCGCTTCTCTGATCGGCTTCCCCATGGCGCCCTTTGCACAGAATGGACTGGCGCTTCTCAGCAACTTTGAAAAGATCAGCGCTGAGCTGCCAGGAGGCCCGGTTGTGGTCAACAGCGGCGGATATCTCCTCACTGCCATTCTTCTTGGCATGGTGATGATTACTGCTGTGGTTCTGTTTGCCAAGTTTGTCCTGCGTCCGGATGCTTCCCGTCTGAAGGACTATGATGTGGAGAGCTTAAACCGCAATCCGCTGCCGCCTCTTTCCCTGGGACAAAAGCTGTACATCCTTGGCTTTGTGCTGGTAATCCTGGGAATGATGATTCCTTCCCTGGTTCCCACTCTTCCATTCATGGGATATCTGAAGGGCTGTGTTTATGGTCTGGCCATGTTTATCGCAGCATGTCTGGCTGCCATCCGGATCAAGGGCGAACCGGTTCTGGATATTGCCAAGGTTCTGGAGAAAAACAGCTGGGGCGCATATTTTATCATTGTTGCAGCCATCCTTTTAGGCGGTGTGCTGACCAACCCGGCAACCGGTATTTCCGGCTTCCTCCGTGTGATCCTTACCCCCATCTTCCAGGGTATGTCACCGACCATATTTATTATGCTGCTGCTGCTTTTGGGCGCTATCCTTACCAACCTGTGCAACAGTCTGGTTATTGGTATGCTTTTGCAGCCCATTATCATTACATACTGCACTCAGGCCGGCGCAGATCCCAGGCCGATTGTTACCCTGATGATTCAGTTCGTACTGCTGTCTGCCTGCGTAACTCCGGCAGCCTCCCCGTTTGCTGCTCTTCTTCACAGCAATAAGGAGTGGGTTCCCACCAAGTACATCTATTCTTACACCCTGCCAATGGTACTCATTGAGCTGGTGATTATGCTGGTGATCGGAATTCCGGTGGCAACGATTCTGTGCGGCGCTTAATTTTCAAAAAAATCCGGCAAAACGCATTTGTCATTCAAAAACGTTTTGCCGGCTGCTTCACCCGGACTTATTTTGTATCATAAACCCTTGACTCAATTACAATTTCTGCACAATTTTTTATTTTTCTTAACATATTTTATAGAAATTTTTGCCAAAATCCGTTATAATAATAAATAGCTGAATAATATTTACAGTCAAATCAAAATGGAGGAGGTTGATTACAATGGCCCAATACGATCTGATCATTATTGGCGCTGGTCCTGCCGGCATGACCGCTGCTATCTATGGGGCGCGGGCAGATATGAAGGTTCTGATGCTGGATAAGCTGGCTCCGGGCGGACAGATCATCAACACAAATGAAATTCAGAACTATACAGGCGTAGGCACGGTAAATGGCGCTGAGCTTGCCTATCAGATGTTTGAACACACTCAGGAATTTGATACCATTACCTTTGATTATGCCACAGTCAAGGAAGTGATTGACAACGGAGCGGAAAAGGTGGTCCGCTGTGAGGAGGATGACAAGGAATTTACAGCCAGCTCCGTGATTCTTGCCACAGGTACCCGTCCCCGGTGCCTGCATGTCACCGGAGAGGACAATTTCCGGGGCAATGGAATCAGCTGGTGCGCTATCTGCGACGG
>CATLIJ010000258.1 GCA_949948825.1 uncultured Clostridiaceae bacterium | reverse complement strand
GGAAGAAGCTGGGGAGCCGAAAAATGCTGGATAGGTTAAAGAAGCCGGGAAAGCTGGAGAACCAGCAAATGCCGGAATTTCCGGCACACAAAACTAAGGAATTGTTGGAGAGAGGAAAAGGAGAGCAAGCAGCCAGATGAACGTAGTAGAGACAATCATTGACATTCCGATTGAACATGAAAAGAATGTATGCGGTCAGTTTGACCAGTATTTAAAGAAGATTGAGAGGACTCTGCGGGTGACGATAGTTGCCAGAGACGGGGCCATTAAGATCATCGGACCAGAGGGGATGATTCAAAAGGCAAAAAGTGTGTTTAACAATCTGGTGGAGCTTTCCAGACGGGGCAATACAATTACTGAGCAAAATGTAGATTATGCCCTGTCTTTGTCATTTACCGAGTCGGATCACGCGATTTTAGAGATTGATAAAGACATTATCTGCCGCACTGTGAATGGAAAACCAGTAAAGCCAAAGACCCTGGGACAAAAGCAGTATGTGGATGCCATCCGCAAAAAGATGATTGTGTTTGGCATAGGGCCTGCCGGAACAGGAAAGACCTATCTGGCCATGGCGATGGCGATTCAGGCATTTAAAGACGGAGAGGTAAACCGGATTATTTTAACCCGGCCTGCCATTGAAGCTGGAGAAAAGCTGGGATTTCTGCCTGGAGATTTACAAAGTAAGATCGACCCATATCTTCGTCCCTTGTATGATGCCCTGTATCAGATTATGGGAGCGGAAAGCTTTCTTCACAATTCAGAAAAAGGGCTGATTGAAGTGGCTCCTCTGGCCTATATGCGGGGCCGGACTCTGGATAATGCCTATATTATTCTGGATGAGGCTCAGAATACCACACCAGCACAGATGAAGATGTTTCTGACGCGGATTGGATTTGGTTCCAAGGTGGTGATTACCGGAGATAAGACCCAAAAGGATCTCCCCGGCGGAGCTGCCTCCGGACTGGATGTGGCAACACGGGTGCTGGAAAAGATTGAAGATATTGGATTTTGCAATCTTACCAGCGCAGATGTAGTGCGCCATCCTCTGGTGCAGAAGATTGTACAGGCTTATGATCAGTATGAGAAAAAAGCATCTGGTCCGGACCGCAGAAAAGGAAAAGGACAAAGACGGTAAGAAACTGTTTAAGGCAAAAGGTCATGAGAAGCTGTTAAGGACAAAAGGTCCTGAGAAGCTGTTCAAGACAAAAGGCCATGAGAAGCTGTTCAAGACAAAAGAGCATGAGAAGCTGCTTAAGGACAAAAACCGTGAAAAGCAAAAAACGTGAAAAAGTCAAAACAATGAAAAGGTCAAAACCGTGAAAAAGCAAAAAAGACAAAATGCCAAAAGCAGTCGAAAAACAGCAGAGAAAGGGGTATGGGATGACAATTCAGGTTGAGTATGAGGCACACAGAAAGCTTTTGATTCCTTATGAGGAGATTGTGCGGGAGATTGTACTGGCTGCCCTTGCCTATGAGAAATGTCCTTATGAGGCAGAGGTAAATGTATTGTTTACAGATAATGATGCCATTCGGGAGATTAACCGGGACAACAGACAAGTAGACGCCCCTACGGATGTGCTGTCCTTTCCCATGATTGATTTTGAAAAGGAATCCGATTTCAGTCATGTGGAGGAATGTGCTGAGGATTACTTTAATTTGGAGACAGGGGAGCTTCTTCTGGGAGATATTGTGATTTCCGTGGACAAGGTGGAGGAACAGGCTGAAAAATACGGACATTCCCAGGAACGGGAGCTGGCATTTCTAATTGCCCACAGTATGCTCCATCTGTGCGGGTACGATCACATGGAAGAAGAAGAGCGAAGAATTATGGAGAAGAAACAGCGGGAAATCTTAGACTGGAAAGGATACAGCCGATGAAAAAGAAAATTTGTGCAGGGCTTCTGATGGTGTGCGGAATAATGGGACTTGCAGGCTGCTCAAAGCAGACAGGAGCCAGTCAGGTGATTCTGACTGAGTCAGAGTCCAGTCAAATTCTTCTTGAAACCGATCCCAGACCCCCTTTAGTGCTGGATTCTCAGGAGGAAGCCACAGATATTGAATCAGAACACACAGGGCTGGACTATTATGAGCCGTGGGAGCGGGGGGAGGCAGATGGCATGGTGCGAAGCTATCTCACCGGGGAGATGATTCCTGTGGATCAGGGAAACCGAAGGCCATTAGCCATTATGATGAGCAATGACAAGGCTGCTCTTCCCCAATATGGGATTAACCGGGCAGGAGTGGTCTTTGAGGCCCCTGTGGAGGGGGAGATGAACCGGTACATGGCGATTATAGAAAATTATGACGACTTGGAGCGGATTGGATCTGTGCGCAGCTGCCGTACCTATTACACCTATTTTGCAAAGGAATTTGATGCAATTTATGCCCATTACGGACAAAGTACCTTTGCAAAGCCCTATTTGAAAAATGTGGATAACATCAATGGAGTAGAGGGGATAGGTACAACAGCTTATTTTCGCTCCAATGACCGGAAAAAGCCTCACAATGCTTATGCCAGCTTTTCCGGGATTCAGAAGGCCATAGAAAAGCTGGGATATTCTCAGGAATACGACTCCGGATACCAGGGTCATTATCAGTTCGCCAAACAAGACCGGCCCGTATTTCTGGAGGGGGAGGATGTCATGAATGCCAGCAAGGTGATTCCCGGCTATCCCTACAGCCGTCCCTGGTTTGAGTACAAGGAAGAGGACGGGCTTTATTACCGCTTCCAGTACGGAGCAGAGCATATGGGAAGCGAAGGCCCGATTGCAGTGAAAAATATTCTGATTCAATGCTGCTCCGCCGGATATTATGCCACCACAGATTATCGAAACATCAATGTACATGAAGACCAGTTTGGCGCTTATTATATTACCAATGGAAAAGCGGTGTTTGTCAGGTGGAAAAAAGACGGAGAATTTGGTGTGACTCATTTTTACCGCACAGACGGCACGGAGATTGTGCTGAATCCTGGAAAAACCTGGATCTGCATTGTGCCTACCTCGGATGCAGAGAAGATTGTGTTTGAGTGAACTGTTACAATTTTTTTCTGCAGGCAACGGGTATTTCACTGATAAAAGCATTGGGAAACACCAATTGGCAAAAGGATTTAGAAATTAACGAATAAAATCTGGAAAAAAAGGGAAAAATAAGCAGACAATATCCTTTTCACAGGAGGCTTGATGATGAAGCGATATATGATCTGCTTATTTTTGTTTGTAGGAGTCAGTGCAGTCTGTCTGATGGCCGGACATTTTCTGACCAGAGAATATGGGGACAATACCATGTCCCAGACAAAAGAAACTCCCTCTGTTACTATGGGGACAAAAGAGGAAACTGCCACAGCTGTAGAAAATCTGGCAGCTGCCAATAAGAATCAAGTACAAAACAAAATGGGAGTTGCAAAAAAAGAATTTTATCTGGTGTCTGAGGATGGCTTTTTGCTGGTGTTTGGAAAGGACAGGGAGACAATCTGCCTGTATACCCACATTCCTCTGATGGATTTTCCAGAAACAGAGCAGGAACGGCTGAGGGAAGGCATCTGGTTTTCTGATATGATGGATGTAATCCATTATCTGGAGTCTTTTACCAGCTGATACAGAAGTGTTTTTCAGACAGGATTGAGATTGAATTTCGGGCATTTTTCGATTATAATAGGGAGCAGAAAAGTTGGCATAAAATGAGAAAACAGAGAGGAGAAGATATGCTTTCCATATATTTTGGGGACATGCCAGAGGCGATTTACAATCCAGTAATCTATTTTAAAAATACTTATACAGATGAATGGATTACAGATGAACTTTCTAAAGCCATGATAAAAGATGTGGATAAGTCAGAAGTGATTGGACCAAGAGTAATTGACAGTCCGGTTTTGGGAGGAATTTCTCCAAGAGAATTGTCTGGAGGAGTCAAGACACTGATTGCAATGTACAAAGCTTTCCTGATAGCCTGCGGCAATGCCTCCCAATATGGGAACAACGCATATATTGCTCCACAGGCCTCGTTAACCGATGGGTTGATGGATGTCACAATATTAGAGCCGTTCACAGTGCTG
>CATLIJ010000257.1 GCA_949948825.1 uncultured Clostridiaceae bacterium | reverse complement strand
TGTGCTGTTGGGCAATCTTCTGGAGAATGCTCTGGAAGCCTGCCGCGCCTCTGGCCTTCCCAAACCATTTATCCGCCTCCACGCCGAATTGGCAGGTGCAGATGCCATTGTACTGACCACGGATAATACCTGTACAGTTGAGCCTGTTTTGGAGGAAAACCGTTATCTCTCCCGCAAACACGATGGTTTTGGAACCGGCACCTTTTCCATCCGCAGCATTGCCCGCCAATATAATGGTGTTGTTGACTTTCAATATCGTGACAATATCTTTTATGCATCTGTCCTGCTTCATTTTCCCTTAAGCTCCCAGGAAGCTCTGCCGCCTGACTCCAAAATCAGGTAGAGACCTTTCCTGCCGGACAAATGAAAAACACCAGCCTTCAGGAAGCTCCTTAAGGCTGGTGTTTCTTTTCAATCCGGTTTTTATAACTATTCCCAAATCATTCCGTTCTCATCTGCCCATCTTCCGTCCGGGACATTTCTTCCTCTCCACAGAACGCCGCTTCCCGGGTCCAGATAGTAAAGTCTTCCGTCAACCCTGTGATAACCGGTTTTCATAGCCCCTCCCGGCTGTCCCTCCGACGGGTCCATATAATAAAGCTGGTTATCAATCCAAATCCATCCTGTCTTTACCGCGCCTCTTGTTCCGTCTGATACTGGATTTAAGTAATACCAGCGGTTATCTACGCACACAACCCCGGTCTTCATGGCCCCTCTCGTTCCATCTGACACTGGATTCAGATAAAACCAGTTATTGTCCACGAAAATCCATCCAGTACACATATAACCGTCTGCTCCCAGATAAAACCAGTTGTTATCCACATAAATCCAGCTGCCTCTCACCAGGCTGCCGTCTGCCTGACGGTAAATCCATCCCTGCTGATCCTGAACCCAGCCAGTATTCCAGTTCGTGGTTCCGGAGCCAGAGCCAGGACCGCCGGAATTGCCAGGGCTGCCGGAAGTTCCTGTACTGCCCGGACCATTGCTGCTGTCATCGCCAGGAGCTGATCCTGTATACACATCCTTGGAGCTTAGATAAAATTCATCCGACCGTTCTGACCAGGGACCTTTCTCGCCGTCAGAGCTGCTAAGCCCCCGCACCCGGAATGTATATTCTCCTGCCCGGTTCATATGGGGATAAAAATTATAACCATTGCTTGTGGTGGTTATTGTAGTCACCAGAGTATTTCCCCGGTACAGCCTTACCTCATACTTGTCAGCTCCGTCCACATCAGACCATCTGGCCCTTTTGCCGTCCCAGTAAAAATCATCGGTTTCTTCCAGGTCCCCGGCCACCTTCGGCAGCCGAAGCTCTACCCGCAGTCCATCCCCATTGTCCAGAACCCGCTTGGAGCGCACCTCGCTGCGGGCTCCGGAGGCAGTCACCTTTGTAGAGGAGGTGAACCGGTATTTGGCTGTGTCCCTGACTGACAATTCTACCTGAATGGTTGGGATCTCACCCCGAATCCACACATCCTCCTCTGTATCCACAAAATGCGCTGCCTCTGTCACCTCCAGGCGGTCATCGGATATGGCAACGCTTACTGCGCCTACAGTCTTCCCTGCCTCTGGCTTCACCTCACAGGTCACAGTCAGCTTTATGCTGTTAATCCGTTCCCGGTTATCTGCTCCATAAACCGGCAAAGCCGCCAGCATGGCCAGACATAAAGCCATACTGATCATCCTTTTGACTTTGTTTTTGGCTGATCTCATAAAAATCTCCCCTTTCCCGAAATCCAGTCCTTATTCTTTTTATAAATCTATTCTAATGGGAAAACATCCCTTTGGTCAATACAGTTAAGTACATTGTAAGAAAATGTAGGGTTTCTGTAAGCCCCGCAAGCCCAATGTCATTCACTTGGAAAATAGAAAAAGATCTGCAGGAGAAGAATGAGAGAACACCATAGTATCCATTAAGATTCCTGTAAAAATGCCGATATAAACAGAATAGGATTATTTTTAAATGAAAAACATTTTTTTAGAAAGGGGGAGTCTTGATATGAGTTTTGCGATTGCCGGTTCTCTTCACTCTTATGCCAACAGCATGAAGATGCAGATGAAGTGGGAACAAAAACAATCAGAAAGAGATTATGCTGCTGACGGAGCCACGTCCATGGCTGAAAAGCTTCGGAAGGAAGCCAGCGGTATTGGCAATGCTGCCTCCGGCAAACGCTCGGATGCTGCTATTATGGGAGGAATTCGTGCAAAGCTGACCACTGGCAAACGGCTCTCCTCTGATGAACTGGAATATTTAAAAAAGAATGATCCGGAAACCTACCGGCATGTAAAAGCCATGGAGATGGAGCGGAAAGCCTTTGAACAGCAGCTGAAAAACTGCAAGACAAAAGAGGAGGTCCAGCGGCTCAAGGCCTCCCGCATGGCTGCTTCTTTAGACAAGGTAAGAGATGTGGACAATAACCCTAATATTCCTGGCGGAGAAAAGCTGAAGCTTATCATGGAAGAGCAGCAAAAGGCTTCCTCGGTTACGGATGCCACTGTCAAATTCACGGAAAGCGGCGATTACAAGAATCTTCCCACAGAGGCAGAAAAGAGAAAAGCAGAAAAAGACTTAAAAGAAGCAAAAGATGCCGAGCTGAAGGGTGAAACAAAAGAGGATAAAGAAAAAATCCAGGATGAGGAAGATAAAGTCCAGGAGACTGAGGACAATAATAAGGCGAACGCCAATGCAGCAGCCAGCAGCAATCAGGCTGATGAGCCGGAAAATACAGATACAACCCAGTCCATGAATGCCGCTTCCGACGCAGCAAAAGCCAGAGAGATCCTTCTCTCTGCAAAGAAAACCCGCATACAGGCAGAGCTTACGCCGGAGGCCCAAAAGGTACGGCGCTCCAAAGCCCGGACTTCCTACACGCAAAATATGTATGTTCAGGAGGCCGGAGTTACCATTGACCTGAAGCAGTAACTTTATCTCATGTGCAGCATAGGTTACATTCACACCGAATTTTTTCATGCGCCCCTGCGCATACCAACAGAGGGGGCTGTCTAGACTTAGACAGCCCCCTTACCAGCCGGAATTATCCGTAAACCATAACCAAAAATTATTTCTTAAATGATTAAAAGGAGAACCTGAAGGAATGAAATCATCCAATGAACTGCGCACCTTGCTGCGCTCGATTGACCACAAAAGCTACCCGGCCTACAAAACATTAGCAGGCGCCTATTCTTTTGGCAGCTTTCTTCTTTCTATTGACCATGTGCAGGGAGATCCTTTTGCCTCTCCCTCCAGCCTTCATGTGGAGATTGCCCACAGGGATGCTGGTTTTCCTGCCTCATATTATGCTAAGGACTGTTCCCGGATTGCTCTTCAGGACTTTCTCACCCGAAAGCTCTCCTCCCTGTTTGAGGACTTTAATTTCAAGGCAAAGGGCTCTGGAAAAAGCGGTCTTATGTCCATCACCCGCTGCGGGCAGGAGGTGTTGGAGCGAAGCGCCTGCCAGATTACAGACTCCAAAATCATTGCCCGCTTTCATATTGGATTCCCTGCTTTTGGCCGTACCATCAATGCAGGAGAGTTGGAAAAAATTCTTTTTGACTTTCTGCCAAAATGTGTGGAAAGCTGCTTCTTCTTCCGCCGTCTGGATGGAAAAAAGGTGGAAAGCACAGTCTTTCTTGCTGAGGACCAGACAGCAGTGAGAGAGCTTTTAAAACAGGAAAACCTGGTGGCTTTTGTGGCAAACGGCTCCATTCTTCCCCGAAAAAGCGGAGTTTCGGATCTGCCTTTAAAGGACAGCATTCCTTTTGTTTCTCCCTCTTCCATGGAACGGACCTTTACTCTTCCCCACAGAGGAGAAATCCGGGGCATGGCAATCCCCAAAGGCATTACCTTGATTGTCGGCGGAGGCTACCATGGAAAATCCACTTTGCTGGAAGCTCTGCAGATGGGCGTTTACAATCACATTGCCGGAGATGGCAGGGAGTTTGTCATTACAGACGATACTGCAGTGAAGCTGCGGGCAGAAGACGGCAGATCCATCCGCAATGTGGATATTTCCCTGTTCATCAATGATCTTCCCAACAAAAAGGACACCACCTCCTTCTCCACCCCGGACGCCAGTGGAAGT
>CATLIJ010000256.1 GCA_949948825.1 uncultured Clostridiaceae bacterium | reverse complement strand
TTTTAAATTATATCTCTCGATTCGCTTTTTTGTCAACAAAACCTGCGGCATATGACAATCATTCCATTGCAAAAGGGTTACTGTTCATGGGGGGCATCTTCTTGCCCGTCTTCGACGGACAAAAAGCCAGTCAATGGCAGCGCGGAAGGAAGCATTCCTTCCGCGCTGCCATTGACTGGCTTTCCTGTTATTTCTGCAAACAAACTCATCCGACAGATTCAAGTTGACAGATCCACCTCATCCCAGGGACACATCTCATCACAGCCTGCAAGCCAGAACAAGGCCCGGTGGCGCTCCATAATCACGCCATCCTCCAGATTCCGGGGAGCAGGCATCCCCATCACACGTGCGTCATCGCAGGCCCAGTGGAGGCGGTAGACCAAATCAGCCTGGTCTAACAGCTCTCTCCGGGGCCGCAGCTTTGCCGCTGCCTGCAGCGCATCTATGGTGGGACAGCTTTTCATCAGGCGGACAGAACCAGGCACGTCGCAGATATGGTCAGGCCAGAATAAATCATCTGTCAGGCCCAGGGCCCATTCCATCACCCACAGGTTCTCATACTGCCACACAAACTGAATCTGCTCCTGCTCCGTGGAATCCGGATTGTCCAGATACTCTTTTTCCTTTGGGGAAAAATATGTTTCTGCCTTATAGCTTTCTATGATAGGGTCCACAAATTCCCTGGCCTCCTCATAGGACAGATGATCTCCGATCCGGCACTCAGAGTACAGGGACACAATCAAAAGCGCTGCTGCCCGGGCGCAGACCTCCTCTGCCGTCCGGCCTGGTTCCTCTGCCTTCTCCCATAAAAGAGGCAGCCAGGGAGTGACATACACATGCCGGTCCCACAGCAGTTTCATTGACCTGTTCCGCCGCTCCATGCTCTCTGGCGGCGCTTCTTTCCCCCAATCCTCCGGGACAGGAACCTCGGCAGGCATATAAAAGTCCAGCCCGCTTTTTCCTTCCTTGTCCAAAATGACCTGTCCTTTGCTGTTCAGGAAGGCCATACTGTCTCCAAAGGTGATCACACCCTGAAGCTTCTCGGTGATGCCAAAAAGGACAGACATGATCTGCTTTTCCTTCTCCTCTGTTTCCCCGGGGTCAGCGCTGTCAAAGGTATAGATCATCTGAACCAGGCTTTTGCACTGGCGCAGGTGATAAAACAGGCTGCGCTTCATCTCCAGCAAGGGAGTCTCAATATGGTAAACATAACCTGCCGCGCCCTCCAGCTGTTCCCTGGCATATCTGGCATTGTCCCCCTCCTCACTTGGGGAAGAGGCCAAAAGGCCAATCTCCATATCCCCCTGACGCAAGGTGATATGATTCCGGCCGTCTATGTTTTTTATTTGGAACATTTCCCCCACCTGCTCCAACACCTTTTTGCTGTCTGGCTCCGGACAAAACAGCATCGCCGCCTCATTTACCCGCTCCAAAGGCTTGGGCTTCTTCCTTTTATCAAACAATCCCACAACAATCCATCCTTCCCAAATTTACCAATCTGTTTTTACTAAAGTATAGCACGAAGCCATTTGAGATTCAATCTCCAATCCGACGAAGGAGGCAGAAAGATGTCTCCCTGCATGAACCATCATTACTCCATCACAATCCGGGCAATATGAATCGTAAGATACAACAGCTCTTCTCTGGGAATCTCCTCCTTTTGGATTCCCCGGATATAGTCCCCAATCTTTTTTGCACACGCATAGCTTTCCGGCTGCCCAGCCACAATCTGTTCAAAAATCTCCAGCTGGCTTCCGCAGAGCATTTTGTGTTCCAATACCCGCTGAAGAAAAAACTGCATGTGGGTCACAAAACGGGTATAATGAATGGAATCCGTCCGGATTCGGTTGGCAAAGGAGTACTGGACAATGTTAAAAATGTCCTTCAGCATCCGCACTGCCTGCATGGTCTGTTCCATATCCGGATTCTCGGTTTTTGCGTTTACCAGGTGAAAGGCAATGTTTCCGGCCTCCTCCTCTGGAAGCTCTATCAAAAGCCGCTCACCTAAACAGGCAATCATCTTTTTCCCCAGGGCAAACTCCTCCGGATAAAACTGACGGATCTCCCACAGCAGCCGGTTCTGAAGAATAATATTTTTCTTCTGGCGTTCCAGGGCAAAAATCAAGTGATCAAAAAGAGTGATAAAAACCGGTTCTTTTAACTTCCCTGGCATGGCCTCATCTGCCAGCATGATTGCTGAATGAATTGCCTCTCCATATTCTTCGGGAATCCCCTCCAGCATCTGCTGCCAGCTCCGCACCTTTCCTTCATCCTTCAGAGCAAAAATCTTCTGGATATTTTCCTCTTTCAGTTTCTTTCCCACCTGATTGGAAAACCGCAGTCCTCTGCCCATGACAATACATTCGTTTCCCTTGGAATCTTCTACCAGTATATAATTATTGTTCAGAATTTTTACTACCTTCATGGGCTCCCCCCTTATCTGCTGTTACTTTGGTCCTTTACAGGCTGAAGCCATTCTCTGCAATCACCTTCTGGTACCAGAAATAACTGTCCTTTTTGATTCGTTTCATTTCCCTGCAGTCAAATTCATCCCGGTCCACATAAATAAAACCATAGCGCTTCTGATAGCCCTGATGGGTGCTGACCACATCCAACGCTGCCCATGGACAATACCCGATTATCTCCACTCCGTCTGAGATAGCCAGACGCAGGGCTTTTAGATGCTGCCGGATAAAATCAATCCGGTAATCGTCATGAACCTGTCCATTTTCCAGCGCATCCGGCGCTCCAATTCCATTTTCCGTGATCAGAACCGGCAGATGATACCGCTCATACACCTTCCGCAATGTGTAACGGAATCCGGAAGGATCAATGACCCATCCGTATTTGGTCTTTGACACAAAGGGATTGTCTGCTGCCCGGTATACTCCCTTTTCTCCAAGCATAATCTGCTGATCTCCTGCTCTGGCTGACACATCGGAGGCATCTCCCCTGCTGGCTGCAATGGTTGCAGTGGAATAATAATTCATGGCAATAAGATCCGGCGCTGCTCCTTTTAAGATCTCTTTGTCCCCCTCCTGCACATCAGGAGCCAGCCCCCGATCCAAAAGATACTGCCAAGCCAGAGGGTGATACCATCCAAACACTGGAACATCTGCAAAATTCCAGCACCGAAGCACTTCCCAGTTGTGGGCTGCAATGGCATCCCCCGGATTACAGGTCGCAGGATACATGGCAGTCAGATTCAGGGCAGGGCCAATCTTACTGCCCGGACAAAGCTCATGGCACAGCTTCATAACCCGTGCCTGTGCCAGCATCAAATGGTGGTTCTGCTGATACAGCTCCTTTTTGGAGGGCAGCTTTTTGCCCTTTGGCAGTCCAATGGCTCCCGGATGGAGAATCATAGTGTTCTGTTCATTGATGGTCAGCCAATAGGTGACTTTTTTTCCAAAATGTTTAAAAAGCACAGCTGCATATTCTGCAAATGCTTCCACAGTCTCCCGGCTGCTCCATCCTCCCTTTTCCTCCAGACAGTAAGGAAGATCAAAATGATACATGGTCACAATAGGCTCAATCTTATATTTCCGGCATTCGTCAATCACATCCTCATAATGGCGGATTCCCGCCGGATTCACAGCGCCCGTTCCCTCTGGCAGGATTCTGGTCCAGGCAATGGAAAAACGGTATGCCTTTAATCCCATTTCTGCAAACAGACGGATATCTTCCTTATACCGATGGTAATGATCACTGGCTACCTTAAAGTCCGCATATTCTTTGGGATGCTCATACATATCAATAATGGATGGACTTTTTCCGTCCTCATCCCAGGCGCCCTCCACCTGATAGGCAGAGGTGGAAGCTCCCCACAAAAAGTCCTTGGGAAATGGCTTTAAATTTTCATAAAACATATTATACTCCTTCTGTACGGTTTTCTCAATGGATGGTGTAGAGAAGATCTCCTGGCATTACATTGTTCTGTGCCTCCACATGCAGAGACGCAAACTGTGTCATATTTGCCACCAGAACAGGCGTGACTGTGTCATACCCCTCTTTTCGGATCGCCTCCTGATCAAAGGAAACCAGCAAGTCCCCTTTCTTAATCAGAGAACCAGCTTCCACATGGGCAGTGAAATATTTTCCCTGCAGATTTACTGTGTCAATTCCAATATGAATC
>CATLIJ010000255.1 GCA_949948825.1 uncultured Clostridiaceae bacterium | reverse complement strand
GGACTGGTCCCTTGTGGGGTTTGGGGCAACGCCCCAGGGTCTTAAATCATCAATATCTGCAATTTTCAAGGTTCGGTTGGGCCTGTTTTTTGGACCCAAGTTTTTCATAGATTACTTGACACTACCTTCATTTAAACATTCTCACATTCTAACACAGCAAGCACAGGCAAATATGCAAATCTGCTATATCTGCCTCCATTCTTCTTCCGTCTCTTCCATCTGTCCATCATGCAGTGCGCCCGCATAATGGGAAAATACTCAAAGTATCATCCATAACCCCTCACTCTTTCCCCTGTCCTTTTTCTTTCTCCGTCTCTGCTTCCTTTTCTGGATTTTTTACAAAGAAATTTTGATATTGCTGGTAATACCCGATAATAAACTTTCCCTGGTCTGCCAGCAAAAGTGTTCCCGGGAATTCCCCCTGTATCTTGTCCATGATTTCACCAATTAAAATATTATAATAAACGGGGTTCTTTGCCTTATTCAGGTGATTCTGCGCCAAACGCAGCAGCTTCGGGAACACCAATACCGGCCTTGATGCGGCGGACGCAAAATATGCATCCTTGATTGTCCGGTTCAGTGAATTTCCCGATGCCTCCTGCTGAAGCTTTTCCAGTACAGCAAACAGCCTTCCGCATAAATATGCAGGGCTGCAATTTTCTTTATCCAATGCCATCTTAATTTCCTCCTCTTTCCCGGCAATTCTCAAATTCCTATTGATACAGGCTTTTATCACACCCGCTCTGACATCGTCAATTTTCATATCCGAATCTGTTTTCACCCGCCGGACCACATGTTCTAGAAGAGAAACCGGATACGCGGTCCCATACATCACAGACTCAAATACCTTTGCTAACAGCATCGGATTGACTTTATCGTTCTGGTTCTTCGGTGACAGCAGGCTCCTTCTGATTCTCCAGAAAGGTACCGGTCTGGAATCCTCTGAAACCTGCATATCCTTCTGATGCTTTACAATATTCCAGAGAATCTCCCCATACTTCTTCCGATAAAAGAATTTAATGGCAAGTCTGGAAGAATTTGGTTTTAAACCCAGCATATAAAAATCAACTTCAGGATCGATACCATCCAAAGCCGCAATCCTCTTTTGAACAATAGAGCCTTCTGCCGCGTCCTTTAACAGACTCTTTAACATTCCTTCTGTTTGTTCTGCTGACATAAATTCCGACTCTCCAAAGAACAGCGCTGACATAAGAGACTCTTCTTTTCCTCCATTATTCATGGCCCAGAAAACAACCGTCACATCATCTAACAGCTGCTTATGAGATTTTTCTCCCAGCAGATAATTTAACGTCTCAGAATATTGCTTCATCACCTTCTCTGAGATATTGCTATTGTAAGACTGTTCATTTCCATACGAGTTTTCGGAAGGATTGTTAAATCCTATCAAAACACTTCCTGTTGCCAGGCCGCCGGATACGCCTTTAATCTTGTTGTGAATCCTGGCAATGGGGGCCATTTCGCCGCAAACGGAACACTGTGCTTTCAGAATCTCCTCTTCTCCGCCAGAATCCCTCATCGCTTCCCATTTTTCTTTCACCATCGTATCCTCATGAAGCAGCCGGTCCGGTTCTCCGGTCAGGCAAAAGGCAAATCCTGAATTTCCGTAATTTTTTCCAAGCTCCAAAAGCCATGGATTTTCCTTTTCGTCTTCCGGAACCCAGTTTTCAAGAAATGCCTGATATGCATGAACCACCGGAGAATCGATTCCCTCCAAAAAATTCCTGTTGGCTTGTACAAATGCCTCATGAGATTTTTTTGCCTTATGGGTTTTGTCTTCTGTCTGGAACACTCCGCCATCATAATTCAGTCCAAATATGTACAACGGCCTATGTTCAATCATATTGGCATCAATTCCCGGTTTTTCTGTCCGCTGAGGCATGACTTCCATCTTCGGCACCAGCTTTACCTTTGCTTTTCCGTTTTTGGACAAAATCAGCTCCTCTTTCTGCCATGGAATAACCTCATCTATCTTTCCTTCCGGTGTCAGGCAAATCAGATAATGAATTTTTACCTTGGAATATCCCTCTGGAAGAACCTTACCGTCTCCGGAAAGAACGTCATAATAATCACACAGGGCTTTTATCAGCATCGCAATCCCTCCCTGTACTTTTCCACATCAATTACGCCATTTACCATGTGCGGATGATAGTAAACCGTTAAGGCCCGGTCAGAAAATTTTGGATTTTCCCAATCCCCGTTCAACGGTCTTCCACCGTCCTCAAACTGCACCCGGTAGCTCATAAACCCCAAATCCACATCGCCGGATGCCAAAACAGAGCTGCTGATTAAATTTTTGTCAAACTCCTCTACCAGCCGGATGCTCCGGACAGGAAATTCGCCGCAGCCCAGGCATGGAACCCGGAAAAATTGCCCTTTTTCCAGCCTTCTCATTATGATGTTAAAATGCTTTTTCTCATCCTCCCCCTCCTCTTCGTTTTTAATTCCTGTTAATTCAAAATGAAATTCCACCCCGTATTTCACATTCTTTAACACCATCGCCGCCCTCTGGCTTCTGCTTTCAGACGTATAAATGCAGGGGTCAGCCCCCTTCCCTTTCATCTGATTCCTCATCGCACTGAAAAGGATCTTATCCTTCACTTCATTTCTGCGGATATTGACAAAGTCAATCGGATTGAACACGATGATCTTATCAATCACATAGCGAATCGCCGGCTTCCAGTAAACACTTTTTAACAGGCCTTCCAACGCTCCTGGGGTTGGAACGTCATAGCTTACCCGCTCCACTTTCAGTTCAGGTCTGGTAAAACAGGCATAATCCCCGTCAATCATTACCCGAAACCCATACGCCATTATTCATCCCTCCTATTCCATAAAATAATCCTTCGCATCAAACAAAACTCCCAGCCTTTCATCATAATAGTCAGGATTCGTAAGAAACCAGATTCCGCTTCCATAATCCTCCAGCACATGCTGGCAAAACAGCTCATCAAATTCATTTTGATATACTGAAAACGCATATTTCTGAAGTTTTCTTGCCATTCCTGTTCCTGTATATCTGACCTGTTCCATCAAATCCTGGCTCTTCTCATCCCTCACTGCAACCACAGAAACCGTTTTGGAATCCACGATTTCAAAGGAATCCCCATACTCCTTAAAAGGAATGGAATCAATGGCACTGCACCTCGAGCCGATAGAACCACTTAAAATCTCATCCCTTTTCATAAAAAACAACCGTTTATAATACTCCTGTATACACTCCTGACAGGAAATATCTTCATATTTTGCAAGAAGTCCCTTCGTAATATTGGCCCTCTCATCTTCCCACTTCTTTCCAGTACTATCTCCCTGGTCGAAAACAAAAACTTCCGCGCATTTTCTCTTCCCTTCCCGGTTACACCTGCCTCCGGCCTGTAAAATACTGTCCAGCCCGGAACGTTCCCGGAAAACAGAAAAGAAATCCAGATCCACGCCAGCCCCAATCAGAGACGTGGAAACCACAACAATCCTTCGGTCCTCCGGCACATCCTGCAGGTCAGGATATTCTTGTTCCATCTGGTAAAGCTCACGCTTTATCTCATCAATCACACGTTTCCTGTCAAATGCTGTCATGTACGTGGAAAGGTGATAGCATCTGCCATTAAAAGTTTTAAACAGTTCTCTCGCCGTTCTTCTTTTATTCACTACAATCAGACTTGATGGAAACTCCTTCGCTCTCTGAACAATCTGTTCCAGGCTCATTTTCCCCAGATAACAGTATCTGCACTTTTGAAATACCGGAAACATGGAAGTATCATCAATCAGATTTACAATCCTGCTGTCAGGAAAAACACATTCTTCAATCAGGTTCTTAAAATCCGGCATGGTCGCTGTCAAAAACACTGCCTCGCTGTTTAAATACCTTGCAATATAAGAAACCCCTTCCAGACATGGTTTCAGGTAATTCTGAGGCATAAGATGCGCTTCATCGAAAATAAGAATGCTGTCGGCCATATTATGAAGCTTCCGGAGTTTCCCTCTCCTGTTAGAATGCAGGGATTCAAAAAACTGAACCGCCGTCGTGATAATCAATGGCGCATCCCAGTTTTCCATCGCCGACTTGGCCGCCAGCCGGTAATTTTCATTATAATCTTCCTGATCCTCATAAGAAAACGTGGACTGA
>CATLIJ010000254.1 GCA_949948825.1 uncultured Clostridiaceae bacterium | reverse complement strand
TAATATATTCGTGTCCGAAATTCTAAGTCCAACACTGTCAAGACGGAATAAATTCACATCAATCATCTGGTTGTAGCCGCCTGTGGACAAAGACAGCTTCCCGGCTGCTCCGATTCGCCAGCTCTTTACAGAAAAAGCCGCTTCCTTCACTGTATCTCCAATAAAATCTCCCCCGCCTACAGACAAATCTGTGGCAATCACAGAGCCTGCGCCTCCTTTGGAAGCAATGGACAGCTCACGGACAAATTCTGTCAGATCAGAGGTTGGATGGTCAAACAAAGCCTCCAGATCCGCCATACTCGTGATCTTGCCATTGGTATGTGTGCTCAGTACGTTATATAAGGAGGGATTGTTCTGAAGGTCATTAAAAAGCTTATCCATGCCAGCTGCAATGCCCGCCCCGGTAACAGGCCCGGTTCCTCCATTGGCCAGATAGCCAATATAAGCAGCTGCCAGATAACCATGTCCATAAGGGCGGTCCTTTACATCATAGGATTTTAAATAATTGGCAATATCCCCATCCCTTGAACTGTCTCCGGAACTAAGCTGCCCTGCAATCTGCTGCAGGGAGTTATTCCATCCTGTAGGAAAGCCGCCTCCGGCAAGCTGTGCAGTACCCTCCACAAACCATTCCGGATATTTCTCATGGCCGTTTCTTCCAAACATCCCGTCTGTCAGGGTGTACTGCATCACGGAATGCATTAATTCATGGGCAATGGTAGATTTTAAAGCCGCCTGATCCGGACTTCCATCCTGAACAGATTCATCGGAAAAATCAGCAGCATCCACAATAATCTGCATATTAAATGGCTTGCCCTGTGCATGGAAGGAGGCCTGTGCATAGGCCATCATGCCTCCCGGACCGTCGGTATACTCAATGCATAGCTCCATTTCAACCTTATCCGAGCCTACTGCTGCCTTCAGGCTGGGAAAAGAATCCATAATCTGCTGCACAGCATTGGGAAAATATTCTGTGGCAATGGTCTCTGCCAGCTGTTCATACCCTCCGGCAGAGGCAGCGCGCCCTGCCGCCTGACTTGCACTGCTGGAATGGTTTACATGAACCTCTTTGCTGGAAAGGTCCAGCGTACAGGCATAATAAGAGGTCATGGTGACATTTCTCTTTGTTCCTCCCCGGATAAAGAGAGGCACTCCGCTGAAGGTGGTGGAATCACCAATACGGGTAATTTCTGCCTTTAATTCCTGCATCTCTGAGTTTAACATGGCCCGCTCGGAATCCGTATAGGTCCCATTTGCCGCCTGAACCGCCATGCCCTTCATCCGGTTCAACATGGCATGGGCCTCTGTCAGCGCCCCTTCCACAGTCTGTACCAGGGAAATTCCATCCTGCACGTTTCTTTTTCCCTGGTTCATCGCTGTGATCTGATTTCGCATGGCCTCTGATATGGCAAGGCCTGCCGCGTCATCCCCGGCACGGTTGATTCTATAGCCAGAGCTTAGCTTCTCCAGATTCTTTGCCATGGCCTGGTCCGTCATGGTAATATTTCTCCGGGAATTAATAGCCGCAATATTGTGCTGTATCTTCATATAGCTTTGCTCACCTCCTGATCTCTGAATCATGTGGATGAAACTATATTACGATTATAGCAGTACCCCCCCGTGTCAAGTTTTACTTCAAAAACCCATTCACAATCTGATTCTCTGCCTCCTCCTCTGTAAGCCCCAAAGTCATCAGCTTGATAATCTGCTCTCCGGCAATCTTTCCAATGGCCGCCTCATGAATCAGGGCTGCATCCAGATCATTGGCTTCCAGCTGGGGAACTGCAAGAATCCTTGCATTCCCCATAATGATGGCGTCGCACTCAGTATGGCCGCTGCACGGCGCATTTCCCACAATCCGGGAATCAAATTTCTGGTAAGACTGATCCTTTGCCACAGACCGGGACACCACATCTGCGCTGGCATCCTCTCCGTTTAGCTCCACCACATAGTCACTGACCGCATACTGGCTGCCATGAGTCATAAGCCGCTCCCGCACCACAAGCTTTGCCCCTGCTGCCAGCTGGGCCTTTGTCTTCCGGTCCGTGGAATCCACGCCCTTGATCTGTACCATCTCCATCTCCATGGAGCTGCCCTCTTCCATGTAAACCTCTGTCACAGGATTCAGAATCCGTTTTCCCTGGCCGTCTCCTTCTCCATAATGCTTTTCCACATACTTCACCTTGGCATTTTTGCCCACATGGAAACGATGAATCCCGTCATGCTGGGAATCCTGGTCCCCGCAGTTGTGAATCCCGCATCCAGCCACAATCACCACATCGCTGTCCTCGCCAATGTAAAAATCATTGTACACCAGATCCTTCATTCCGCTCTGGCTGAGCACCACCGGAATGTGTACGCTCTCATGCCTGGTTCCCGGATGAATCCGGATATCAATGCCGCTGACCTCGGTCTTGGATATAATATCAATATTCGCTGTAGTGTTCCGCCCTGCCATCTGGCCGTTGGCGCGGATGTTGTACGCCCCCTCCGGCACCTCGTGGAGATCCGCCACCTCCTCCAGTATTCTCTGCTGAATCTGGTCCATCATTTCCTGTCCCCTCCCTTAAAAAATTTTGCACAGGCATCTACTGCAGAGGCGGTTCCCAAAAGCTCCGGAAGCACTTCCTCTTTGGGTCCCTGTCTGGTAATCTGCCCTTCTGCAATCACCACAATCTCATCTGCAATATTAAGAATCCTCTCCTGATGGGAGATAATCAGGATAGATCCGTCCGTGCTTTCCCGCATCCGCTCAAACACCTGAATCAGATTCTGAAAGCTCCACAGATCAATCCCTGCCTCCGGCTCGTCAAACACAGACATCTTTGTATTCCTTGCCAGAACCGTGGCAATCTCAATCCGCTTCAGCTCTCCCCCGGACAGACTGGCATTGACCTCACGGTTAATATAATCCTTTGCACATAAGCCCACCTCTGACAAATACTGACAGGCATCTGCCGCGCTAAGCTTCTTCCTGGCTGCCAGACGAATCAGATCCAGCACCTGAATCCCCTTAAACCGCACTGGCTGCTGAAAGGCAAAGCTGATTCCTAAGTTGGCCCGTTCCGTGATGCCCATATCTGTAATATCGGTTTCCTGAAAATAAATCCGTCCGGCTGTGGGCTTCTCAATTCCTGCAATCAGCTTTGCCAGGGTAGACTTTCCTCCGCCGTTCGGCCCTGTGATCACCACAAATTTATGATCATCAATGGTCAGATTCATATTTCGGATAATTTCCTTCTGCCCTTTTTCCTCCTGTACCTCAAAAGATACATTTTCTAATGTCAGCATAATTTCCTCCAAGCTTTGTATTCGCTCTTTTATCAACCGAAACGACGCAAAAGCCTGCGCCTTATTCTGAGAGCAAAAGCATTTTCAAACATGCTATGATATGATGTTGGGGTCAAAAGGTCTTTTGGCCCTGGTATCATGATATATTATATAACACTTCTTCCTTAATTACCAGAATTATTTCCTCCTTCCAAAAACTCCAATATCCAGTCTGGATTGGACTTATAATATAAATGAGGAAATCCGGCGATCATCCTTTCCTCCACATGCATGCAATCCCAGCTTCTCGTGCTAATGGGCTTTACTGCCTTTAAACAGCTGCCAGGACAGGTGCTGTCCCAATAATGAAACTCATGGCCCTTTGCCACCCTCCTGCCCTTCCTGTCATACAAAACCACATACCCGAACCGGGACAGTTTTTCTGTCCGGTATGCCTCTGCCTCAATCAGGCCAGTCATGGGATAAACACTGCCGTCCATGGACTCCAGCTTTTGGTGCAAATAAAGAAAACCGCCGCATTCTGCCAGGATTTTCACGCCCTGTCTTCTGGCCTTTCGGATTTCCTCCAGCATAGAGGTATTTTCCGACAATTCTCTGGCATAAAGCTCCGGATATCCGCCCCCCAGCAGAATTGCCGAAAGCCCGCAGGGCAGCCACGAATCATGAAGAGGGCTGAAATCTATAAGCTCCCAGCCTTCTCTTTCCAGCCATTCCAGATTTTCCTGATAATAAAAGCAGAATGCCTCATCCCTGGCAATGGCAATGCGCCGGATTATCTTTGTTTTGGATTGCTCTTCTGGTTCCGGCTGTTTCTTCCGCTCCGGTTTTTCTTCTGGTCCCGGCTGCTTTTCCCACCTCGACTGCTCC